>NZ_CEYLVT010000019.1:50907-58732 GCF_982860115.1 Moorena sp. | reverse complement strand
GTTTGTCGGTATTTGTCAAGTATGTCGGAGAAAATATTTACCAGGAAGTTGCTCCCTTCTGCACACTCTTTCCCCTGTTCCCTGTTCCCCGTTCCCTGTTCCCTGCTCTCGACTCCCGACTCCCGACTCCCGACTCCCGACTCCCGACTCCCGACTCCCTTTTAAAACTACCAAGGATTCCCCACAATAGTAAACCAAGCCCAATAGTAAGGATGAGATAACTTCTTATTACTATTATCCTTTAGCATCTCGACTTGGGCTAGTCTTAAAGCTTCTGCTTTTCTAGGAACGAGTTTTAAATGGTCATAAAAAGATTTCATGAGTTTAAACGTTCCATTTTGAGGCACTGCTAACAAACTAGCTAAGACTGATTGCACTTTGGCTTGATAGGCAAATCCAGCAAATCCTAATTCATACTGTTCATTGCCAAGGGCTGTATCACAAGCACTTAAAACCAATAAGTTTACCGGTGGTTGCTCTAATCCCAGGGTTTCAAATTTTCCTAATCCTAATCGTTTTTTTCCGAACTGAATGTAGGAATCATTAGCATTAGACCGAAATTTACCATGGGTTCCTAAATGAAGGATATTAAAAGATTTATGATGAATTTCATCCTGGAGATTAGATAAGGTAAAGTTTTCGTTTTCTAGGGCTTTAGCTGACCAAGTATTAACTAAATGGTCAATTAGTTTGGGCACATAGGGTAGGTCTCGATGGTGGTCAAATTTTTCCGTGCCCATTGCCAGCACTGGTGCATTTCTGACATCGGTATAGTTGGTATCCGTCAAGCTCAAACTAGGCACTAAACCAACACTGTATTTTTCCACAATAAAGCTTTCGCCATCATGGAGTGCTGCTAAGGGGAGAGACTGCAAGCTTTTATCCATCACAAACACCAAGTTATTGATGTTTTGTTGATCTAATGTCTTCTGGAGGGGTTTAATCAGTAATTGATAGAGTTGTTGGGATTTTGCTAAGTCTTGTGGTCGAAACACCCCTGCTCTGGGAGATTCTACACTATCCCGGAATGCTTCAGCTAAGGCTAACACTTGCTCCCGGCTGGTATTAGCAATCCGTTTGTAGATCATTTTGCCTTGGCTAGTTACCAATACTAGTTCCAATGGAGCATTAGGCTTTGGCTCTACAATTACATTAGGATTAATGTTGAGGAATTCGGTTTTCAAGACAACGTCTCGTCCTGGTAAATTTCCAGAATTCCGAAAAAAGACATAGATCAGTGCCGGTCTAGCATCGGTAACTTGTTCAATTTGCTTGAGTTCTGTTTGAATGTCTTTTGCTGTTTTAATCTCAGTAACAGATAACGACCCTTGACCGGTGACTTGACTGGTAAAATAATCCTCTAGTTGATAGACAAGTGTTTCTTTAGAAAATGCTTGAGTTTCTTCTATCATCACTGGTGGGAGGATTTCCTGTGGTAACTCAGGTAACTCTGACTCACTATTGGTTACTGTATTAGGAGATACCTGAGTAATCAGTTGAATCTGAGTGGGAAAATCCCCCTGAGTATAGGACTCCAGAAACCGTTGCGTTGGCAAAATCGAATTGTCGATGCCAGTGGTAATGGCTGCAGCGGTACCATTGAGGGTAGCATCCCCTACGGTAAAGGGTATGGAACTTGCTCCGCCATTATGTCGGATGATGACTGAGCCTCCTGCCACTCCGCCCCTAGTGGAAATACTAGCTGTGCTCTGATTGCGTCCGCTAAAAGCATCAGTAGCTCGGAAAAATCGACCAGCGGTAATATCGACATTACCACCACTACCGTTTTCTCCCCCTTGAGCATTAATCGCCCTGACTTCCACATCCCCAATCGGGTCGATAGTCACATTTCCGCCATCTCCAAAACTACCGCTAGTATTAATTACCCCAGTCTTGATGGTAGTGGAGGCATCGATAATCAGATCACCACCACTGATACCAGAAGTGTTTAGGTTGTCTGTGAATACCTCTCCATTCCTAGCAGTAAGCTTGATATCGGAACCATTGGTAATAATGTTCCCAACTGCAATGGTTTGATTGGCTTCTAGAGTAATGGAAGCATTGTCTATTCCTTGAATTGTGCCATTGCCGATGATAGCACCTGACCCGGCTGGGGCTTGAATGGTTACTGGGTCTTGGAAGGTGACCCCAGTCTCAGCAATGGTGATGTTAGCGCTACTGTTAGGATTACCGATAGTGATAGCAGTAAAGCCATCTTGCAGGAGGTTGATTTCTTGGGAAGTTAGTGCTAAAATATTAAGCTGGTTCCTATGATTGCCACCAATTGCGATCGCTTGATCAGCGCTGAACGGTTGTAATGTAATGGTGGCATTGCCTCGCACTATCTCGTTAAAGTTAATGTCATCAGCAGTTAGGGTAATATCCCCTAGGGGAATAGTCGCTCCCACTGCATCATTAAACTGAATGGTACCAGTGCCAGCATTAACACTCAGGTCTTGACTACCGTCAACAGTGCCATCAAAAGTAATCTTACCGCTAGTGCTAGTGATGTTAGCAGTAGTGTTAGGGCTAGTCGGATCAAGATTGAGGGGTTTGAGGAAGCTAATGTTACCACTACCAGATGTCACGCTGCTGTTGAGATTGATTTGAGTAGTGTTGAATTCCCCAATTGAAATAGTCCCTAAACCCTGAGCACGGATGGGTTGCTCAATGGTGATAGTACCAGGTATATCTTGTCCCAGACTAATGTTGCCATTATTAGCAGCGCTAATCCCATTCATACCAGCCACGGTAGTAATCACAGCATTGGGATCTTGGAGGTTAAGGATAATATCGCCACTATTGCGGGTAACAGCAGCAATATTCTTAGCTTGAACATCTATACCATTAGCATCGGCGTAGCTAAATCCATTTTCAGCATCGAATAAGACTGCCCCTTGTTCACCATCAATTTTTACTTCAGTGCCTGGACTATCAAAGATGGTACCAGCAGAAATAAATTGAGCTGTCTGATTATTAGCGAGTTGGACAACCGGATTGCTGTCACTGCTAACAAAGTGAATATCCCGGCCTCTGACTATAACATTGATGTTTTCCTGACTCAGGTCAAAGTTGCGGATTCTTACATCACCGGTCAATTCAGGATTTCCAATGGTTAAGGTGCCGGAGGTTCCTAAATCAAGGTTATTGATCAAATCAGCTGTGGTGATTTGGAAGGTGGCACCAGGGTCTTCCCCTATCCCCACGGTAGTATTAAGCTCTTTTGGTTGGATAGTGATGCTTTCAGCCATCAGCTGGGAAATCAATTCAATGCCGCCAGCGGTAATCAAAACATTTTTAATGTTACTGACTTGTAAGGGTTGGTCCGGATTGCCGAGACTGACTTGACCATCGGTATCAATGACTAGAGTGCTGGGGCTATTGATGGGATTTTTGATAGTAATGTTACCGTTGGTAGCTGTGATTGCGATCGCTCCTCCATTTCCCGATTCCGATCCAGCATTGATACCGCTACCCCCACTATTGATTTCGATATCACCACCTCTGCTAATTACCGTGACATCACCGGCACCTTGCGGAGCAAAGGAATCGATACTAGGAATTTGAATAGTAGGTTGAGTTGTGGATAATTGACTATTACCATCCGCCATTAGGGTAATATCCCCTCCCCTACCAGTATTATTGCTGGAAGTATCTAACCGATTCCCCTGATTAACGTTGATAGTGCTGCGAGAGTCAATCAGGATTTGTTGGGAATTAGTATTAGTATTACTATTACTTAGACCACCGGTCTTAATGGTGTCTACTTGAATTGCTCCACTGGGTAATGAGCTATTAGCAAGATACTGATTGGTTAACAAGACCAATCCATCCCGAGCTACGGTAATATCACCAACTTCGATATCGGCACTGGTGGGATTATTTGTAACAGTATTACTAAAATCAGCAACAAGATTATCTAAGTTGTTTCCTGGAATTCCTCCTAGTTGTGTCCAATCAATACCAGCTCTAATATCTAAAGTCGCCTGATTATTACCATCAAGCATGCCATCAATCACCAAATTGCTTTGGTCAGATAGAGTGACATTAGCTAAATTAGCAAGAAAGGGATCGGAGTGAGTTGGACTAATTTTAGGGTTAGGGTCATCACTAGGATTAATCACAATTTCGCCTAAGGTAACACTACCTCCTGCCAAAATATGTAGGGAAGCGCCTTGGTAGTTTCCTAGACTGACATCACCATTTGCCAGAATGATGGAATCATCAGGACTAATCCAATTTCCTGGACTACCATCTAACTGCTCGATCCGAAAACTAGCGCCTGTGTTATAATGACTACTGCCTTGTACTGGATTAGCGGAACGCAGTACCATGTTTCCACCAGAGAAGAAACCACTAGCCTGATGATTGAAGGTTGAAATCTCGATAGCTTGATTCCCCTGGATGGATAAGTTGCCGAGGGCTTCCGCAATAAAGGGGCGCGCTAGACTATCATGCGATCGCACGGTATTGCCAGCCAACAGATTCAAATCCCCAGTAGTAGAGAGCTGACTTTCGACTAAGGTGAGATTATTAGCAGCTGAGAGTGTAGCAGTTTCAGCGTTTACCTCCCGAGCCACCACATCACCCATCTCAATCGGTAAGCCAGAATCCGCGAGCTGTACTTTACCATCTGGCTTAACCACAATCGGTGTCTCTAACCCTTCCACTCCCCCGGTCAACAAGGTTGGTAAATCCTGAGGTGTAAACGGTAGCTGCTCCCCATCAGCATCCGTTGGTAATTCAATTTCTATACTTAATAGGTGTCCTGGTTGGCTAATCCTAACTAAATTACCACCATCTACAGCAGCCAGAGTAACCGTTCCTTTGGCAGCACTTACGTTTCCAGTAGTAATCACACTACCGCCGATTAAGGTTAAATTATTTCCCTCTAATACTTCCAGATTTCCAGCATTAATAATACTCCCTGGTTGATTCGAGTCAAAGGCCAACGTCTTGGGATTACCGATTAAAGTTTGATAGTCATTTGAGCCAAAGCTAGTGAACCAATTGTCTTCACCAAACCCAATTCGATTCGCTGTTGTTACCGTTAAATCAGCTGGGATATTCAACCGAGCATTAGCCCCAAATATCCATCCCGCTGGATTCATTAAAACTAAATTTGAGTTACCTCCAACTACTCGAATTAATCCGCCAACAATTGACGCTTCACCCCCAATAACCCGAGCCAAAATATTACGAATTTGGGGATTAGACAGAAACGTAACTGTCTGTTCTGCCGTCAAACCAAATTTTTCAAAACTATGGAATAAATTTGCTCTATCTCCGGAAATTGTCCCCCCGTCAATCGTCAAATCATTACTATCAATTGTAATACTAGTTCCCGTCCCATCTGCGGCTGGTATAATAGATTCAGCCTTAGCGACATGGACAGGATATAGTATAGCTAAACCTAAATAAATTTCTCCAACGAGAGAAAAAATTTTCCACAACCATTGACTATGCCACCCAACAGCTTTCACGAGTAGATGCTCCCACTACACCAATAACCTAGACCAATAACCTAAATTAACCATAATTTAGTTAATCGCGACTTAATCGCTATTTAGTTGCTAATTTATCGCGCACCCTTAGGGAAGTTAACTGAATAGTAATTTTTACGTTAACTTCCCTAAGAGGATAGTTTATCAAACACGCCCCCTGCTCAAATCTTACCATCATCAGACTGCTGGGAATACTATCCACCCTATCACTACATCAACCAAACTCCTAATCAGGGAACGGATGTAACAGATGGGTAACTTATGGGTAACTGATCAGGGCAGAGATTTATGGGTTTTGGTTAAAAGGATCAATAGGTAATTGACATCTGCACAATTCTTAATTAAATCCCAACAATTCACTATTTTTAGTTAATTTTTATTCACCCTAGGCATAAAGGATTCAGCCGTCAGCTATCAGCCCTTGGCTGATAGCTGACGGCTGATAGCTGATAGCACCTCAAGTAGCGCTAATCGCTGTTCGCTGATAGTTGATAGCTGACGGCTGATAGCTTACCTAGACATTTGTCGAGCGACTAGAACTTACCATTACTAGCAGCAACAGAAGTACCATTGCTCAAATAGTGCTCAGGCTCTACCTCAACCTCTACGAGGTCTTGGTAATCTTGACTTTTACTTCCAAAAAGGGTCTTTCTTGTCCAACGAACTAAGTTATCGACATAGGTAAATAGTACCGGCACCACCACCAAGGTGAGCAGAGTAGAAGTGGTAAATCCTCCAATCACGGCAAGAGCCATGGGACTACGAACTTCACCGTCGGCTCCCCATTCCAAGGCAATGGGAATCATCCCAGCAATGGTAGAGACGGAGGTCATCAAAATCGGTCGCAAGCGACTGACTCCAGCTTGAATGACTGCTTTATACTGGGATGTCCCTTCTTTCTGATTGGCTAAGGCAAAGTCTACCAAAAGAATGGCATTTTTGGTCACCAATCCCATCAGTAATACTATTCCGATGAGGGCAAACAGTCCCAATTCCTTCTGGCCAATCAACAGTCCCATTAAGGCACCACCGACGGATAGGGGTAAAGCCACCAAAATTCCAAAGGGATAGAGAAAACTGTTGTACAACAATACCAGAATGGCATAAATGCACAACACTGATAGCCCTAACGCGCTCAAGAATCCACCGAAAATGTCTCGCATAATCTTGGCATCCCCGGCGGGTTCCTCAGAAACTCCAGGAGGTAGCGGATTCATAGCAGGTAGGGATTTGACTTTTGCGATCGCATCTCCTAGGGAAATCCCTTGCAAGTTGGCTTCCAAAGACACCTGACGAGCACGATTAAAGCGGTCAATCTGGGCAGGTCCACTCCCTAAACGGATATCGGCTACAGCAGCGATGGGGACTAAGGTGCCATTTCGACTGGGAACCCGCATATTTTTGAGGGTTTCGATGTCATCCCTCGATTCTGGGTCGAGTTGGACACGAATCGGAATTTGTCGGTCAGCTAGGTCAAATTTAGCCAGATTTGACTCAAGATCTCCAATTAACGCTAAAGAGGCCGTGCGTGCGATCGCTTGAACAGATACTCCTAAATCTGCAGCACGGGCAGGGTTAGGTACAATCACAATTTCTGGTTTAACTAGACTTTCACTAGAGGTAACTTCCACTAAACCAGGAATTTGACGCATTTGTTGTTCTAGGGTTTGGGCGGTTTGGGAAAGCAGTTGACCATTTTCACTTTTGAGGATAATGGATAAATTCTTGTTAGAGCCTCCAGGTCCTTGACTGCGGAAACTAATCCTCGCGCCAGGTATTTTCTGGAAAGTCTGACGCATCTGCTGCTCAAATTCTTTTTGAGAGATTTCCCGTTGGTCTTTGGGTACTAGTTTGGCGTATACAGTACCATTATTTACACCATCATGTCCAGCCCTGGCTATAACATTTTCTACAACTGGGTTTGACTGCAACAACTGATTGGTTTCTTGAATGAGGTCTTTGGTTTCATTCAGTTCAGACCCCGGTGGCAGATCAATCAATATCGTACTGACTCCAGTATCCCGACTACTAAACACACCCTTGGGAATAAACTGTACAAGCTGCAAGCTACCGATGAAAAAAGCTACAGCTATCACAATCGTGGTAATCCGGTGCTTCAACGCCCAGGTTAATAGACCTCGATAAGGTTGTATGCGCCGCCTCTCATCGGTTGCAGGTTGTTCGGTTGCAGGTTGTTCGGTTGCAGGTTGAAGGTTATTGGGTTGAAGGTTATTGGGTTGAAGGTTATTGGGTTGATGGTTATTTTGCCAAGTTTCAACCTTCAACTTGTCAACCTTCAACTTGTCAACCTTCAACTTGTC
>NZ_CEYLVT010000019.1:49157-50807 GCF_982860115.1 Moorena sp. | reverse complement strand
AACCTTCAACGGGTCAACCTTCAACGGGTCAACCTTCAACGGGTCAACCTTCAACGGGTCAACCTTCAACTTGTCAACCTTTTTTAAGGGGTCAACCTTCAATGCTTTTGATTTTGGCTTGAGCAAATAAGCACTCAGCATTGGTGTCATTGTTGTAGCTACCAGGGTCGAAAACATAGTAGATACAGCAACGGTTACTCCAAAGGGTTGAAAGAATTGACCACTGATACCCTTCATGAAGGCGACAGGAATAAATACTGCAACGATTGTTGCGGTGGTAGCTACTACAGCTAAACCAATTTCCCGGGCTCCATCCCAAGCTGCTCTAATGGGTTTCTTACCCATATCCAAGTGCTGGTCGATATTTTCAATCATGCAAATGGCATCATCGACCAAGTTTCCCACGGCTAGACCTAAACCCAGTAGGGTCATACTGTTGAGGGTATAGTTTAGGGCTTTCATCACCAAAAAGGTGGGAATAATTGATAAAGGTAGGGCTATTGCTGTAATTAGAGTTACCCGCCAATTTTTCAGAAATATCCCCACGGTGACTACAGTCAGTATTGAACCGATAATTAGGGAATCAATGGTTGCTTGGTAAGACTCACGGATGGAATCAGCACGGGTGAAGATCAAGGGCAGTTCGATATCCTCTGGCAGGGTAGTTTTTAGTTGTTTAACAGCCTTGCGAACCCCTGATTCCACCGAGACTAAACTGCTACCACTGCTCCGCAGTACAGAAAAGGCCACCACTGACTCCCCATTGAGATAGGCGGCTGTCCTAAGATCACCAAAGCCGTCTGTCACCTCTCCCAAACTGGAAAGGGTAACATTTGCGCCATCCGGGAGGACAATACGGTAGTTTTTCAACTCTTCGACTGTCTTAGCACTTCCCAGAGTCCGGACATTCTGTTCAGCGCCGCCGATGTTACCGCGACCACCGGGTAAGTTAACATTAAAAGTCCGAATTTGGTCATTAACTTGGGTAGCAGTGATACCAAAAGCTTGTAATCTAGCGGGGTCAAGGTCAACTCGAATTTCCCGGTCAACTCCTCCGAGTCGATCAATTTGGGCAACTCCCGGTACATTAACCAGATCACGGCTAATTTTCCGGTCCACTATATCACTCAACTCCTCCACTGAGCGTTTGTCAGAAGCTACCGCATAGGTCATCACTGAACCCCCGGCAAATTCTAACCGTCTGACAATAGGTTCGTTAATATCTAGGGGCAAACTTTGACGAATTTGAGCTACCGCATTGCGTACATCATTAGTTGCCTGATTGGTATCAGTTCCCAGGACAAAATTGATAACGGTGCTGGAGCTGCCATCAGTAACGGTGGAGCGGATTTCTTCAATATCTCCAAGGCTAGCAACAGCATCTTCAACTTTTTTGGTTACCTGGAATTCCAGTTCTGCAGGTCCTGCCCCTGGCTGGGTAACAGTAACCATCACCGCTGGAAGATCAATATTGGGAAGCTGATCAATTCCCAACTGCATAAAGGAGAATAGACCGACTATTCCTAAAACCAGGAACATGACCAGAGTAGCAACCGGATTTTTAATTGACCAAGAGGAGACGTGGAAGGACATCTTTTAAATAGTTGAAGGTTAATCGGTTGTTCGCGTAGCGTGGCCTTTTGGCCAAGG
>NZ_CEYLVT010000019.1:8952-49057 GCF_982860115.1 Moorena sp. | reverse complement strand
TTGAAGGTTAGTTGGTTGTTCGCGTAGCGTGGCCTTTTGGCCAAGGTTGAAGGTTAGTTGGTTGTTCGCGTAGCGTGGCCTTTTGGCCAAGGTTGAAGGTTGAAGGTTGTTCGCGTAGCGTGGCCTTTTGGCCAAGGTTGAAGGTTGTTCGCGTAGCGTGGCCTTTTGGCCAAGGTTAAAAAGTTGTTCGCGGACCCGTGGCCTTTTGACCAAGGTTAAAAAGTTGTTCGCGTAGGGTGGCCTTTTGGCCAAGGTTAATCGGTTCAAGGTTAGTTGGTTGTTCGCGTAGGGTGGCCTTTTGGCCAAGGTTATTGGCCCAACATGCCACTAGTAACCGGGTCACTTTCAACGGTTAATCAACATCGAACCTGTAACCTGCTAACTTTCAACCCAACATGCAACTAGTAACCGCGTCACTTTCAACGGTTAATCAACATCGAACCTGTAACCTGCTAACTTTCAACCCTTAATGAACCTGTAACTTGTTAACTTTCAAGGCTTTTATTGAGTTTCTAAAACTTGGACGCGATCGCTGTCTTTGAGGAAAGCAGCACCTTTGACTACAATGCGATCGCTTGGGGCTAAACCACTCTTGATTTCTACTTGCCCACTAGGGAGGAGTTCTCCCATGACCACTGGCTGTGCTTTAACAGTGTTATCTGCTTCGAGTCGGTAAACGATGGCGCTAGTGTCGGCTTGGGGCAATACTGCTTTGGATGGTATGGTTAAACCAGTAGTTGCTGAGATGGTGATGGAGCCTCGTAAAAACATCCCTGGTCGCAAGCTCCCGGAATTTGGTAAATCTACTTTTACCAGAGCCTGACGAGACTGCTGATCAACTATCGGGTCAATTTCTCGTACTGTTCCAGAAAGCTTCAGGCTGCTATCTCCTTTATAGGATATTTCTACTGGTTGCCCAACCTGGATTTGGGACAGTTGGGTTTCGGGTACCCTTAATAACAGTTCCAAACGCCCCTTTTCGATAATGGTAAAGAGTGTTTCTGAGGGAGAAGTAATATCACCGACACGGGCATTTCTAGTGGCTACTTTGCCACTAACTGGTGCCACCACTTGGGTATCATTCAGTTGCGCCATCACTAACTGGACTTGTGCCTTTTCTCTAGCCAGTTGAGCTTGGGCTTGAGCAATTACTTCTGGACGGGAACCAGCCAATCTTTCCTGGAGCTGCTGTTGCGCTTCTACTACAGCGGCTTCTAACTGAGCAATTTCTGGGCTGTTGGTGTTTCGTGTTTGCTCAAGGCGTTGTTGGGCTTCAGATAAATTCGCTTGAGCACTGAAATATTGACTTTCCACCTCATTATAGCGGTCTTGGGAGATGGCTCCTTCGGCAATCAATTTTTTCTGGCTCTCGAAGCGACGTTTAGCAAGACTCAACTGTGCTTCAGCAGATGCCACTTGGGCTTTAGCTTGGTCAATTTGTCTAGGGATACTGGCTTGAGCCTGTCTTACACGAGCTCTAGCTTGGTCGAGACGAGCTCTAGCTTGGGCCTTTTCTTCTGAGCGTGACCCTGCTTTGAGTTCTGCTAAACGGGCTTCAGCTTGGGCAACTGCTGCCTGAGCTTGAGCTAACTGTGCCTGAAGCACAGCATTATCTAGCCTGACCATTACTTGTCCGGCCTTGACAAATTCCCCTTCTCTAACCAGTACCTGTTTAATCTGTAAACCCGTTGCTTGGGACTTGACCCTAATCTCCTCAAAAGCAGCAACACTACCAATAGCGTCTAGGGTACGGTTAACTGTGGTGGTTTTTACGTCTGCCACCGTAACAGTTTGAGCAGGTACAGTAGAGGGGGCAGCCGCAGGGGTTTCAGCAGAGGGGACAGCGGCAGGGGTTTCAGCAGAGGGGACAGCCGCAGGGGAATCGGTTTTTTGAACCTTTGGAGCTGTCCCAATCAATCGCATTCCTAGGAAGGTCAGCATAATTCCCATAGCCATGGCCATCACTAAACTACCTGCTCCTGATGTCAAGGAGTTTTGGGATTGACTAGTCTTGGATCTGGGCAATGATGAGGCTGAATCCTCCTGTTGGTGATTAGCTTGGTGTAATGGTTGTTGATCTGGCTGAGTGATAGTGCCAGACCCATTCAGCTGAGATCTCTGTTGGTGATTTGGCTGAGTGATAGTGCTAGAGCCATTCAGCTGAGATCTCTGTTGGTGATCTGGCTGAGTGATAGTGCCAGAGCCATTTAGCTGAGATCTCTGTTCATCTAAAGTGTTTCGGGTCATGGTTATTCCCCTGTTACTGGTAGTGCTGAGTAATTTTGTTAAAAAAAGATGATTTTTAAAGGTTATTTCTTAATATAACTTAAAAATTATTAACTTAAAAGTTATTAGGACCTGAGCTAAAACTGTCTATCCATGTTTTTTCTTAATCAAATAAGATGTATAATTATTAATCGTCTCGTAATTAGTCACAGATTTAGCACCCCCCAACATCCATATCAATCAAGCATCGCTTTACTGATGCAGCGATGTCTTGGGGAAAGCACAGGGCAAACAGAGGTGCGGACGCAGGTTTCGCACACAGAACCGCGCGCCATCGGCACTTGATCAGGGCAGGGCACAGAAAAAAGCAGACACAAAGAAAGCTCATAGAATGGGATCCTGCTAACGAGGAGCTAAGGGATGCGCGAGCATTGAGCCGCTACGGGAACGCAAAACCTCCAATTACCTTGAGTCAACCTACCGGTAGTAGAGTAAACCTACTAAGAGATTGATACCGCAAGGTTTATATAGCATTTTTATCTGGGTGGTAAACACACGAATTAGAGTTCCTCAGTTTTATTGGACAGTAAAAAAAAGACCATACAGGTTTACATCTCCAATACAAACGCGCTTATTTTCCGGCTAATGGGCAGATCAGACTAGATTGTCTCAGTTTTTGTTTCTTAGGTGCGCTTTCCGCTCTTTGTGCCCTTGACCCATTAAGAATTAAATTCGCGCTTTGGTGCGACCCGAAGGCGCGCACCTTTTATTGCCTCAGTTTTTGTGTGACATTTTCCTCTGTTTGCTGACTTTTAAAAGTCTAGTAGTAGTTATAAGATATACTTTATCAAAAGGTCTAGTCATGGGTGGAAGTAGTGATAAATTTCCTTAGATAAATGCAAACCAATGCCTGGTACTTCAGCAAGCTGTTTAACTGATGCGTTGCGAATATAATCAATGGAGTTAAAGTGAGCCAATAACTGTTTTTGCCGCTGAAATCCCAATCCAGGAATCTCATCTAAACGGGAACGATGTAACTGAGTAGTTCTTTGTTTGCGATGAAAATTCACGGCAAAGCGATGAGCCTCATCTCTAACCCTGCGTAAAAGTTGCACCCCTGGTTGCTCGGGATCAGTGGCTAGGGGAAATGGCTCCCCTGGTAAAAATAGTTCTTCGTACTGTTTAGCTAAGCTTACTACAGGAACTTCTTCTTGTAAATTTAGCTCTTCCAATACTGCTACAACTGCTGACAGCTGTCCTTTTCCGCCATCAATCATTACCAAATCAGGCCAATCTTTTCTGAGTATTGAGTGTTGATTGTTG
Source organism: Moorena sp. (assembly GCF_982860115.1). Lineage (NCBI taxonomy): Bacteria > Bacillati > Cyanobacteriota > Cyanophyceae > Coleofasciculales > Coleofasciculaceae > Moorena > Moorena sp. Next base: position 45,508 of record NZ_CEYLVT010000019.1, on the reverse strand, counting down.
AGTGTTGATTGTTGAGTTTGGTTTGTTGAGTTTGGTTTGTTGAGTGTTGAGTGTTTAGTGTTGCTTGTTGAGTTTTGATTATCTGCTAGTTCTGGTTCGAGTTGACTTTTTCTGAACCGACGGCTAATCACCTCAGCAAGGCTAGCAAAGTCATCGGAGTGACCGACAGTGATATTAGGATTTTTGATCTTGTAGTGACGGTAGTGCTGCTTGGCTGGTGTGCCATCTAGAAACACTACCTGAGAAGCCACTGCATTGCTGCCCTGGATGTGGGAAATGTCATACCCTTCTATGCGCCGTGGTAAATCCGGTAAGTCGAGAATGTTAGCTAAATCCTCCATAGCTTTGGTGTTGCGGTCAACCAATCGCTGAGTGCGTTCCAGTTCATAGTTAGCATTGCGCTTGACCATTTCAATCAGTTCAGCTTTGGTTTGCCGTTGGGGGGTGAGTATAGTCACATTTCGACCTTTGCGCACGCTCAAATAGTCAGCCAACATCTCCCCATCGGGTAACGGGTGTTGCACCAAAATTTCTGTAGGGATTTCTACAGCATCAGCAGTTTGGTAATGCTCTTCTAAAACCCGTTGTAAAATTGCTCCGAGTTCTATTGGCCCATTCCCTTGAGGGGCTAAATCGGCAAAGAATCCCAAGCGCCCGACTAAGTGACCAGCACGGATCTGAAATAGTTGGATGCAAGCATGTTTGGCATCAGCGGCTAGTGCGATCGCATCTCGTGATACAGTATCGTCAGGTAAGGCTACTTTTTGGTCTGTACTCAGGGACTTAAGTCCAGTAATCTGATCCCTAATCCGGGCTGCTAGCTCAAAGTTAAGGGATTCTGCTGCTTGTTCCATATTGGCCGTCAGCATCTGAATCAGTTCCCCAGTACGCCCTTGAAAAACCATAGCGATTTCCTGGATGGTTTGACGGTACTCTTCCGGTGTGATTAGTTTTTGACACACACCAGGACAACGACCTAAATCATAGTTAAGGCAAGGACGGTCTTTAAACAGAGGTTTAGGGCGTTGCCGGATCGGGAAAACCTGTTTGACCAACGCTAAAGTATTGCGCAATAGCTTAACATCGACGTAGGGACCATAGTATTTATCGTGTTTATTCCCCATGCGCCGCTTACGGGTAATGAAGATACGGGGGTAATCCTCTGACCAAGTGATGGCAACATAGGGATATTTCTTATCATCCTTGAGCTGTACATTGTAGTAAGGTTGGTGCTGCTTAATCAGATTGGCTTCCAAAGCTAGGGCTTCCGCTTCGGTATCGGTTACGATGAATTCAATATCAGTAACCTGTCCCACCATCATTGCAATGCGAGGACTGAGGGGTTGGGAGTCACGGAAATAGGAACGGACTCGCGTACGCAATTTTCGGGATTTGCCGATATAGAGAATACTAGCGCTATGGTCGCGCATCAAATAAACCCCTGGTTCCAGGGGAATTTCTTTCAATCGGCTTTCCAAGGGTTCTGGATCTTGGATTAATGGTTTAGAACTCATAGCCTGAATGGTCTGTGGTCAACTTTTGGTTGTTACTTGCCATGATGCCCGACTATTTTTGCTTGTGTTCCGCTAGCCGATTTGAGATCACATCCAAAAATTTATCCACATTAAATGGCTTAAGAATATAGTCATGAATGCCTAGTTCTCTGATTTTCTGAATATTGCTGCGATCTGCACTAGCCGTAAGAAACATAAAAGGAATTTTGGCTGTGGCTGGATCTTGACGTAGTGTCTCCAATACCCCATATCCATCTAGTTCAGGCATCATTACATCGCACAAAATCAAATCTGGCGGTTCTTGTTGAACCAACTGTACACCTTCAACACCATTTTCAGCACCCTGAGCTTCAAACCCTTCAATTTCAAGGAGTTCGATTAGATTTTCTCGAATAAAAATCTCGTCCTCAATTACCAAGATTTTATTCATTATTATCCTGTTGAACCTAACTATGAAAATTTAGATCTTATCAGAACCATAGAATAACATGCAATTATAAGGCATAGTTAGTGCATTAGCCCCATGGCATATTATTGGGGATAGCCTAAGTTTCATGGACAGCCAAATTAATATGAAACGATATGTTAGTGTACTCCAGTTGTTCTGGAGTACTGCGCTCACTGCTGAACTGGAATATCGGTTAAATTTTGCGATCGCTACCTTGAGCAGCCTAGGAAACCTGGCTGGTAGCCTATTCGGTTTATTCTTATTTTACCGGACTGGCTACACCTTTTCAGGCTGGAATTGGGAAGAAGCCCTGGTAATACTAGGGATGTTCACGTTACTACAGGGGTTTTCTGGCACATTCCTGGTTCCCAATCTCAACCGGATTGTGGATCACGTCCAGCAAGGAACCCTTGATTTTATCCTACTCAAGCCCATTAGTTCTCAGTTCTGGCTGTCTTGGCGAAGTGTCAGCCCTTGGGGGTTGCCAGACTTAATCTTCTCAATTATAGTAATAGGCTACGCTGGTGGACGCCTAGACTTAGATATCGGCAACTATCTGTTGAGTTTAGTGCCACTATGTTTTGGGTTGACTAGCCTCTATAGCATCTGGTTTATGCTGGGAGCAACAAGCATTTGGTTTGTCAAAATCTATAATGTTACCGCTGTTCTGCGCAGTATTCTAGAAGCTGGTCGATATCCGATGGTCGCTTATCCGTCTAGCTATCGGTTTTTCTTTACCTTTGTAGTCCCAGTAGCGTTCCTGACTACAGTACCAGCAGAAGTGATGTTGAATCGTAGTGATACCTTTTGGGTAGTAGGTTCCGGTATTCTAGCCCTAGGATTGCTGTTGTTTTCTGGTATCTTTTGGCAGTTTGCCCTGCGTTTTTATACCAGTGCTTCTAGTTAGCTTGATTCGCAAGAATCAAGCTCAAATGGATCATTCCATAACTTCTTGGTGCCAGATAGCAAAAGTCAGCAACGACCAAAGTTGGCGGCTGTTACCAGGTTTGTAGTCTTGTATCAAGTTACAAACTTCCGGTGTAAAAATACCTGTTTCTGGCAATGTTTTAATTAACCCGCAAACATCTTCCCAGATATAATCTTTTAGCCAAGAACCAAAAGGCGATCGCCAACCATACTTTTTCCGCTTTTGTACTACATTTGGCAACAAATCTGAAAACGTTTCTCTCAGCAGTTGTTTATCTTTTTGCCAACCCACTTTCCTGGCAAAGGGAATAGACATAGCATATTCAACAAATTCGTAATCTAAAAAAGGAGTCAGGGATGCCAACCCTGATGGCGTACTTGTTTTATATGCCCTCATGCGATTTTCTTCAGTGATATCCAACGTCAAATCCATGTAAATCAGGGCATCTTGGTTGCTAGTAATGTCATTGTTGGAGAGCAAAGTTTTTAATAGTTCCTGATAGAGCGAGTCTATAATTCCCTTATCTGTAGCGTATTCTCCCTGTAAGAGCTGATTAAATTCAACTTTGCTGTAGGTAACCCAAGTACTTAATCTTTCTACAGTTAAAGGTGCTAAGTCCGCTCTTCTAAAGGCTGTAGGATTAAAGTTATCTTTCAGTGGCCATTTGTTTCTGTTTGCATAGGCTAAGTTGCGCAACCAGCTAGGTAATTTTTGCAAGAGGCTAATCTGCATATCTAATTGATGGCGCGGCTCACCTCCAAAGATGGCATCACTGCCATCCCCAGTCATTACTACTGCAATTCCTTGCTCCTTAAGCCATTCAGCCAGCAAGAGCATGGTGACGTTAATTTGATTACTATGAGGCTCACCAAAATTTCTCACACAACGCCGCAGTGTGCCGATTAAATCTTGTCTGCCAGATATCATCAGCTGACTATGTTTAGTACCAAAATGGGCACTCACGGCCTTAGCAACATCAGCATCAGAGTTACACTGATTGGGATTTTTGTTCCAGATTTCAGCATCAAGGGAACCAATTTCAAAGGCTGTAGAAAAGGTGTGAACTGGTTCTTTTAAGAGTTTGCTCATCATCCCCACAACCAGGGTAGAGTCTAAACCACCACTCAGAAGTGCTGCGGGAGAAAAATTACTGTTACGATCTAAGCAACGCTTTACCGCCAACTCAAACCGCGAACGAAGATTGTCTCTTATTTCTGCTTCTGGGGTACTCTGCAATGTTGCCACTTGCTTGAGTTGCCAGTAGCAATGTAGCTGCGGTGTTTTTCCGGCTTCAATGATTAAACTATGGGCAGGTTGTAGCTTTTTTACCCCTTTAACTAGGCTCAAGGGAGCAGGAACGTATCCAAAAACCAGGTAGGATTGCAACCCTTGAGGGTCTACAGCTTTGGAAACAACAGGGTGTTCTAGGATTGCCTTGAGTTCTGAAGCAAAAATAAAAGTAGAGTGTACCTGATCGAACAAGTAATATAGTGGTTGCTCTCCAAATCTGTCTCTCGCTAACCACAGCCTTCCAACAGAGCGGTCCCAAATGGCAAAAGCAAATGTGCCATTGAGCTTATCAACAACTTCTGTTCCCCAAGCTTCGTATCCCTTCAGTAATATTTCAGTGTCACGATTAGATTGGACATGAAACCCTAATGTTTCCAACTCGTCTCTGATTTCTCGGCAGTTGAGAATAGTACCACTCAAGACAACGACACTTGTATGGTTAGAGTTCCACATTGGCTGATAGCTATCAGCGCTTAAGTCTCTCCTGATCAGGGGAACATGGGCTAGACCCACTCCATCCTCTGGTGTAATGTCTAAATAACTGTCATCAGAACCACTATAGGCAATTGCATTACGCATGCGCAGAAGCAAGTTCCGATCAAGATGCTGATCTGTAGCTGTGAAAATGCCTACTATACTACCCATTAATGCTGGATACCTCGAACAAAACAAATTGGGATCGCCCTCGAGTAGCTCAACAAGTAACTCAACCACTAATTAGAGGACTTATGACTATAATTCCCGTAAGTCTTGACAAAATTACTATTTTGGTATCTCGCAAAATTGGGCTTTTAACTGTGATTGGACAATTGTGAACTTAGGATGAACTTCTTTGTTGGTTTTACAGGCAACCAAAGCAGCAACGAAAAAAGCGATGCTCATGTGCGCGTAGCCTGGCCTTTTGGCCAAGGAGCCGCTACGCCCACGCAGAAATTACGGTACACCGGTTATATCACGTCCGTTAAAATACCCATAATTAAGGGGAAGGCGGGTAGTTTGGAGAGTTTGGGGCAGGTGCAGGAATATGGGGAGATGGTGAATATTTTGATTAAGGGTAATTATCCTGAGATGATATGAGGAGTCAGAATAATTGATCTGCCAATAATTTTGAATAGAAATTGGCTTGGTAATCCACCCAACGCAAACCAATATAAATCTAAATTAGTAGATTTAAAAATTGTCTATTTTGTGCTGTTATAGCAATGGGTGTAATAATGTTTATAAATTAAAATTACGTTCGCGTAGCGTGGCCTTTTGGCGAAGGAATGTAGGGCAATAAATCTTGCTGTACTCAACTATTTTTTGATTAGTTGCTAAGGCAAAGCATCGGGTCTATGATCTAATAAAATCAAAATAAATCATGGTCGCCCAAATGCTTTGCCATTCAATCAGTAATAAGGTTTTTTAGCAATTTTTAGCATAATGAGGTACATAGAATTTTTTCCCTGTTCCCTGTTCTCCGTTCCCTGTTCCCTAAAACCAGGAAATCTGTACCTCACAAAACTTAAAACCACTATACTACCCTTATGAACTCAATCCCATCCAATCGGTGTGGAAAAACTCACCCCTGGGTTTATCCAGCCGCTCGTAGGTATGAGCACCAAAGTAGTCGCGCTGGGCTTGGGTCAGGTTTTGGGGTAAGCGATCGCGTCGGTAACTGTCGAAGTAATCTAGGGATGCACTAAAAGCAGGGACTGGAATCCCTAATTTGTTTGATACCGCTAGCACTTCTCGCCAACCATCCTGACGATCCAAAATTGTTTGCTTAAACTCAGGAGCTAACAAGAGATTGGGGAGTTGAGGATTTTGGTTGAAGGCATTCTTAATCTTATCCAAGAAGCCAGCTCGAATGATACAACCTCCTTTCCAAATCCGGGCAACTTCACTTAAGTTCAGATTATAGTTAAACTCTTCCGATGCCCGACTCAACAGTGCCATCCCCTGAGCATAGGAACACATCTTAGAGCAATAGAGAGCATCCCGGACTTTGGTGATAAATGCTTTGACATCGCCATCATACTTGCCCACAGGACCAGTGATTTCCTTAGCTGCTGCTACCCGCTGATCTTTGAAAGAAGAGATGACACGAGCATTGACTGCAGCGTAGATGGTAGGAATTGACACCCCTAGTTCTAGGGAACTAACTACAGTCCACCGTCCAGTGCCCTTTTGTCCAGCAGCATCAAGAATCATCTCCACTAACGGCCCATTCGTTTCTGGATCAATGTATTTGAAGATATCCGCTGTAATTTCAATCAAAAAGGAATTTAGCTCATCAGTGGTGTTCCATTCAGCAAACACTTCATGTAGCTGCTTGTGATCTAGTCCCAAGGCATTTTTCAGGACATCGTAGGCTTCAGCAATTAGTTGCATGTCGCCATACTCAATGCCATTGTGTGCCATCTTAACGTAGTGACCAGCACCACCAGGACCAATGTAGGTGACACAGGGACCATCATCAACCTGAGCCGCAATTTTCACCAAAATTGGTTCTAAATCCTTGTATGCCGATGAAGTACCACCAGGCATTAAACTCGGACCATTAAGCGCTCCTTCTTCACCACCACTGACGCCCATGCCAACAAATCCCAATCCTGTGGCTTCTAAATCCTTGGTCCGCCGCTCGGTATCTTGGTACAGAGAATTGCCACCATCAATGATCATATCTCCTGGCTCTAGGAGAGGTTTGAGTTGCTCAATAACTGCATCAACTGGCTTCCCTGCTTTCACCATCACTAGGATTTTGCGGGGTCGCTCTAGAGCTTGAACAAACTCTTCCAAGGAATAAGCGGCTTTCACATCCTTGCCCTGAGCTCGCTCAGCCATAAATTTCTCGGTTTTGGCAGCAGTCCGGTTGTATACTGCGATTGGGAAACCACGACTTTCTACATTAAGCGCGAGGTTTTCCCCCATTACAGCCAAACCAATTACCCCAAAGGTCCGTTGTGTCATAAAAATCTCCGCCAGTTTTGCTGTAGTAGTTGTCTAGGGTGGATTTACTCCCAGGTTAGCCCGATATTCTGGGTTGTTGCCTAAAGAAGACATTAAGAGTTGTGGTAGTAATGCCATTAAGAAATGCTACATTCAGATATGCGGAAATTCCTGATTGACACGGATACGGCTTCCGATGATGCCGTTGCACTCTTGATGGCACATCGTTGGCCAGATGTCCAGGTTGAAGCTATCACGATAGTTAGCGGAAATCTACCTGTGGAACAGGGGGCAAAAAACGCCCTGTATACCCTCCAGATGTGCCGCGCATCCACCCCTGTCTACCTTGGCTGCCCTAAACCGATGCTCCGCCCATGCCAATATGCTCACTGCTTCCATGGTGAAGATGGTATGGGGTAAATACTACGTGGAGATAGAAACAGCAAGCGAACTCACCCGTGGTCAAACTGTAGTGGATGAGCTAGGAGTACTCAACCAAACACCAAACATGACTGTAATCTGGTCTATCGACGCACCCCGATGGAAAGAAAATTTATATCGTTGCTTGGGATAATTTTCAATTAAATCTGTTGCAATAGTCATCACTTTTGCGAAACAAAGTAATTTAGAATTTAGAATTTAGAATTTATAAAAAAAAATATGAATATACCAGATTATTTGTGATAAATTACCTACCCTAAAATTATCTCTAAAACCCTTGTTAAACAAGGATTATAAATAGTCAAAAAAGCAATTTCAATGAAAAAACCTTTTTGTTAATCAAAAATGTATTATCGAAAATTACTTCATCAGAAGTTCCCGATTCCCGATGCTAAATTCTAAGTTATCAATTCTAAATTCTAAATTCTAAATTCGCGCATTCCCTGTTTCCTTATGTCCCGTGCCAAAGCCCTAAAATACTACATAATAATCCGTCTTCTCCTAGCGCCCCTGATGCTATGGACCATTACCACCCTAGTATTTCTTCTGCTCAGAGCTACCCCAGGAGATCCCGTGGATGCTGTATTAGGGAATCGTGCTCCAGATAGCGTTAAGGAAGAATACCGACAACAATTAGGATTAGCAGACCCGTTGTGGTTGCAATATATTCGCTACATAGGATCCTTGCTACGTTTAGATCTAGGTACCTCAATCACCAGCCAAGGTCAAAAAGTCTGGGAGATTATTCAACAACATTTCCCCGCCACTGTAGAACTATCAGTATGCGGCATGGCCATAGCATTCTTAGTTGGTATAGGAGTCGGTACTTTAGCGGCATCCCGCAGCGGAACAGTTTGGGATGTAGGGGGTAGATTATTTGGCATCATTACTTACTCCATCCCTCTGTTTTGGATGGGGATGGTGGTGCAGTTAATTTTCTCTGTTCAGCTGGGTTGGTTTCCCATCGGTACTCGCTATTCCATTAGACTACCAACACCAGAAGGGTTTACTGGTCTTTATACAATAGATAGTCTCTTCAGTGGTAATTTGGTTCAGTTTTTCACTGCTGTCCATTATTTAGCCTTACCCAGTATTACCTTAGGGCTGCTGTTGAGTGGCATCTTTGAACGGATTGTGCGGGTGAACTTGAAGCAAACTCTCAAGGCTGATTATGTAGAAGCAGCCAGAGCTAGAGGTATTCACGAAAGGCGCATTGTTTTTGCCCATGCTCTGAAAAATGCCATGATTCCTGTGATTACAGTGCTCGGGTTGACTTTAGCTGCTTTGTTAGGTGGAGCAGTGTTGACAGAAGTGACGTTCTCTTGGCCAGGGTTAGGGAATCGGTTGTATGAGGCAATTTCTGGGCGGGATTACCCGACGGTGCAAGGGATTATGGTATTCTTTGCCACTATTGTGGTAATCGCAAGTATTGCTATTGATATTGTTAATGCTTTGATTGACCCCCGTATTCGGTACTAATCCCAATTCTTTAACGTAGGAGTACTCAAACCCCACACTATACTGGGTAGAGTGAGTGTGGTGAAGCTTAGATGAGTGATTAAGTGATAGATAATTTGTATATGAGGCAACATTTTGCTTCATGATGAGTAAAGAAGCACGTAAGGAGTACTCCGAAAATGCTGGCATACCTCTTGGCGTTGGTTATAGCTCTTGGTAGCTCTGTCTTTTACCTAGCTGCCTTCTTTTTACCAGAGGTGCATCGTAAATATGACTTTATCTGGAGTGGAGTGGGATTATTCTACGCTCTAGTGTTATGGATTTGTGCTGGACGCATTACTGGCGGCGTCTTAATCGGTCAAATTGCGGGTGTATCGTTGGTAGGCTGGTTGGGTTGGCAAACCTTGACCTTGCGACGAGCTTTGATACCGATTGACCAACAAACCCCTATCCCAAGTCAAGCTGAATTTATCGCCAAGATTCAAGAAATACTGCCAATTGAGTCATTAAAAGGGCTACTAGCTAAAGTAACTGGCTTTATTGGCAATCTTTTGGGCAAACGCCAAGACTCAGGCCGAACTGCTGCTGTACCGGCAGATACCACCATGGCGTCGCCCACCCAGGAAACTAATCCCAAAACTGCCCAACCAAGCTCTGCACCGGATGAAGCAACTACGGTAGCATCGACTACCCAAGAACCGGTTTTAGAAACAGATGACACTAAAACCTCAGATTCCGCTGAAACGACTCCCCCTAAGACAGAAACCCCCCAACCAGTAGCAGTGGCTAAGGAAGACTCACCTCCCCCACAGCCAGAGTCAAGTCAGGAGCCAGACCAGAAACCAGAAGCGATCGCACCAAAAGCAAAAGCCCCAGAAGCAAAACCCCCAGAAGCGATCGCACCAAAAGCAAAACCCCCAGAAGCAAAACCCCCAGAAGCAAAACCCCCAGAAGCAAAACCCCCAGAAGCAAAAGCTCCACCTCCTCCTAATCCCAAGGTGAAAGAAAAGTCAAGCGCAACACAAAAGCCGCCACCAGCTCCAACTCCGAACAAACCGATTCCTAAAAAATCCGACAATCCTTCCAAGGAAAGTTGAAGGTTGGCGAGATTGTTGCCCATAATAATAAGAGATATATATAGACATATATCCTTTGTTGAGATCCTTTGTTAACATCCTTTGTTGACCGTTGATTGTTTAATATTGCTGTAATGTTGAATGTAACTACTCAGCAATACACAGTCAGCGGTCAGCAGGTTAAAGTGGGTTAGATGGATCTAATCAACTCTTAATAAACTGCTCTACTAGTAGAATTTCGGCTTCAAACCTGTGACAGCATCCAAAAGCTATAAAGATACGGTCAATCTGCCCAAAACCGACTTTAATATGCGGGCAAACGCTATCAAGCGAGAACCAGAACTCCAACAGTTTTGGGCAGAGCAAACTATTTATGAGCGCCTGTCACAAACTAATCCTGGCGAGATTTTCGTGCTGCATGATGGCCCCCCCTACGCCAACGGCTCTCTGCACATGGGTCACGCCATGAATAAAGTACTCAAGGACATCATTAATAAATACCAACTGCTGCAAGGTCGCAAAGTTCGCTATGTCCCTGGTTGGGACTGTCATGGCTTGCCCATTGAGCTGAAAGTCTTGCAAGCTATGAAGCTAGAGGATCGTCAACAGCTCACTCCGATCAAACTGCGCCGCAAAGCGAAGAAATTTGCCCTGAAAACAGTAGAGCAGCAAAGCAAAGGTTTCCAGCGCTATGGAGTATGGGGAGACTGGGAAAATCCTTACCTGACTCTAAACCCAAAGTACGAAGCGGCTCAAATTGGGGTCTTTGGTCAAATGGTCTTGAAGGGCTACATCTACAGAGGCCTGAAGCCAGTTCACTGGAGTCCCAGTTCTAAAACAGCCCTAGCGGAAGCAGAGTTGGAATATCCGGAAGGTCACACTTCCCCAAGTATCTATGCCGCTTTCCCAATGACTAAGGCAGCACCAGGGATAAAGGAAATCCTAGACCCATTTTTGCCAAATCTTGGTGTGGCGATCTGGACGACGACTCCCTGGACAATCCCTGGGAATTTGGCAGTAGCCGTTAATCCAGAACTGACCTATGCGGTAGTCGAAGGTGGTTCCCAGACTAACCAATCCCAATTCCTATTAGTAGCAGCGGATTTGGTAGAAAAACTATCAACTACTCTGGAAACTCCACTTACGGTCAAAACGACGGTTAAGGGTGAGGCATTGGAAAATTGTACTTACCAACATCCCCTATTTGAGCGGGAAAGCAAAATTGTGATTGGTGGGGATTACATCACCACTGAATCCGGGACAGGTTTAGTCCACACGGCTCCTGGTCATGGTCAAGAAGACTATGGTGTGGGTCAGCGTTATGGCTTACCTATCCTTTCCCCAGTAGATGCAGATGGGAAGTTTACGGCAGAGGCGGGACAGTTTGCTGGGTTGAATGTGCTTAAGGATGGCAATCCAGCCATCATTGAGGCACTGAACACAGCTGGGTCATTGCTGAAAGAGGTACCCTATGTTCATAAATATCCTTACGATTGGCGCACTAAAAAGCCAACTATCTTTAGAGCCACAGAACAATGGTTTGCTTCAGTAGAGGGATTCCGGGATGAAGCAATAAATGCGATCGCATCCGTAAAATGGATCCCTGCCCAAGGACAAAACCGGATTACCCCGATGGTGGCGGATCGTTCCGATTGGTGCATTTCCCGCCAACGGAGCTGGGGTGTACCAATTCCGGTATTCTACGACGAAGAAACTAACGAACCCCTGCTCAATGAAGAAACCATTGGTTACGTCCAAGGAATTATTGCTGAGAAAGGTTCCGATGCCTGGTGGGAACTATCAGTAGAGGAATTGTTACCAGAATCCTATCGCAATAATGGTAAGACCTACCGCAAGGGTAACGATACCATGGATGTCTGGTTTGACTCTGGGTCCTCTTGGGCAGCTGTGGCGGAGCAACGGGAAGAATTACGCTATCCCGTGGATATTTACTTGGAAGGATCAGACCAACATCGGGGTTGGTTCCAGTCCAGCTTACTGACCAGTGTAGCCAGCAATGGCTATGCCCCCTACAAAACGGTTTTAACCCACGGCTTTGTTCTAGATGACCAAGGGCGCAAGATGAGTAAGTCTTTGGGGAATATCTTGGAACCAGCTATCATCATCGAGGGTGGTAAAAACCAGAAAAAAGAACCCCCCTACGGAGCTGATGTGCTGCGATTGTGGGTATCTTCTGTAGACTATTCCTCAGATGTTCCAATATCTCAGAGTATTCTAAAGCAGCTAGCCGATGTCTATCGCAAAATTCGCAATACATCCCGTTTCCTGCTAGGCAACCTTCATGACTTTGATCCAGCTGAGCATAGGGTGCCTGTTCAGGAATTACCGGAATTAGACCGCTACATGCTGCACCGGATAACAGAGGTATTTGAAGATGTAACTGATGCCTTTGAGAGTTATCAATTCTTCCGCTTCTTCCAGAGCGTGCAGAACTTCTGTGTAGTAGACCTGTCTAACTTCTATCTGGATATTGCTAAGGATCGACTCTATATCAGTGCTCCTAACTCACCACGGCGGCGCAGTTGTCAGACAGTGCTACAAATAGCACTAGAAAATTTAGCTAAAGCGATCGCACCTGTACTCTGTCACATGGCAGAGGATATCTGGCAATACCTACCTTACCAGAAATCCCATGAATCCGTGTTTGAGTCAGGTTGGGTCAAATTAGACGAGCAATGGAAAAACCCTGAACTAGCGCTGTCTTGGTCAACCTTGCGCACCATCCGCACAGAAGTAAATAAAGTACTCGAAAAAGCCAGAGCCGAAAAGATGATTGGCTCATCTCTAGATGCTAAGGTCTTGCTTTATGTTAAAGATCAACAATTAAAGCAGCGCCTGGAAGCTATGAATCCTTCCGATAGCCTGAGTGGAAATCAAGTGGATGAATTGCGCTATCTCCTCTTAGCCTCTCAAGTAGAATTAGTAGATTCCCTAGAAGCTATACAAACAGCCGCCTATAGCGCTGATTCGGAAACTATAGCGCTAGGGGTAGTCAATGCAGAAGGCATAAAATGCGATCGCTGTTGGAACTACGGATCTAAAGTAGGTACAATTGCTGAGCATCCTACTATCTGCGAACGCTGTAATGCTGCTTTAGCTGGTGAGTTCTGAGATAAATTGTTAACTGACTTGTAAGTTATTGGTGATTGAAAAATTGCTAAGGACGGTTAGCACTATTAGCCAGATCAGGGATTGGAGATTTAACACTAATCCCTGATTTATTCATCCCTGATTTGTTCCATAGTTTTAATCGCTTCAAGCTTAAGCAAAAATTCTTCTGTCAACTTGAAGAATGCTTTAGAGCCAGCAGAATTAGGATGAGCGATAACTACAGGACTAAAACTATCTACGGCTTTAGCAACATTAACATCCATGGGAATGCGAATGTTAAAAATTTGGTTGCTATCGAAATCGTTATCAACTCGCCTCATCACTTGCCTATAGTACCTACCCATCAGTCCACCGCCTGACAAAATAAAGATAATCCCCAACAGCTGCAAGTTAAGAGGACTGTGTTGCTGATGACTTTCTTTGAGCCTGGCAATCCGTCTTTCTAGGAGTTGAATCCCTACAATAGATAAAGGTTCTGGTCTAGCTGGTAGCAGATAGAAATCACTAGCCACAATGCCACTGCGAGTCAAAAGATTGTAGCCAGGAGCGCAATCTAAAATAATAAAGTCATAGTTAGGGATAATCGGCTCTAATATCCCTTTGATTAATAGACTTTCAAAGCGGCTCCAAACCTTACTAAATTCCACCTCCCCTTCCTGAACAGATTGCTTATGGAGTAGATCAGAAACTACATATTCATCATAAAGCTCAATATCTCCTGGCAATAAATCCAATCCTTTGATATTACAATTATCAGTTTGAATAATATCCTCAATTGTTAAGCGACTGCGATAGCTAGGTTTAGTGACTTTGTCAATTAACCGACTTAATGTCCGCCTTCCTTTTCTAGCTTTAGCAAATGCTTGGGGCTGCATTAAGCTCAAGGTTCCACTAATTTGGCTATCTAAATCGACCACCAAAACCCGCTTATTATGATTTTTGGCTAAGCAAGTGGCCAAGTTGACAGTGAGGGTGGTCTTGCCCACACCACCTTTCATATTGACTGTACTAATGACTAATCCCATTTATTAACGTGATCTTGCCATGACACTATTTATCATCATTCAGTATTATTGGTTACTAGGCAAGAATTCTGATGGATTACGATAATTTACCCTTGGGCAGTCCCCAATCATCGGGTAAGTTGTCGAGAGTTATACCCAAGGCTTGACACAGGGCTTTCATCTGTGGAATAGTCAGCTACCTTTCACCTGGCCATAAATTATGCATTACCTGCATTACGTGGCAATGGGTTTATGGTGAGTTTATGCGATTGGCCGTAGGCCACGCTACGCGATTGACCTTGGCCTAATGGCCACGCTACGCGAATGGTCACGCTACGCGAACGCAAAATTGCTGAAAATTTCCCTACACCTGATTGTACCTATTGAATGCTCGCTTGATGTGATCGTTGTGTATCGTGGTCTAAGGTCTGCTCAAAACACCATGTATCTTTCAGGTGCGACCCGTGGCGAATTGAATTCGCCAACGGAAAGAGCACCGATTAAGTAGCTTATGGGCTGAAATTATTCCCAGTATGGATTTTAGATTGGATGTCGCCCCCCAGGATGGACTTATAGCATTTTTATTTGAGTTGTGAACAGAATCCTTAGGAAAAGGCAAGAGGAACCCACCCCTAACCCCTCCCAGGAGAGGAAGGCAAGAAGCAAGAGTTAATCAAGTATATAGTTTTTTTTGGTAATAAAAAAATGGTAGTCCTTGTTTACAAATCATTTGGAAATGCTATATATCGACTTGCCATAGCTAGAGTTGTTCTGTATTGTTACTAAATACCCCCCAATTTTGGGGGGATTTCAGCCAGGGAAAAGGTTTTTGGCGAAACGTTAATGTTATGAAACCTTTTCCCTTCTCTTTTTTAGACTAATCGAAAACTAAGGGTTCTTAAACTTCCCTTGGAAAGATTTTTAGGTAATGTTACTGAGATTCATGGTTAGATTTTCCCCGTTTTCCTTTGAGCATGGAAGCAGCACCAAAGGCACCAAATACTAACATACCCAATACAGAGGTAGGCTCGGGAACTTTCACACCACCATTGATGAAGAATAATGTCCGGTCATACACCTTGCCACCAACGTCTCGCCCTAACTGTCTGCCGAATAGATCTCCATCATCGAAGTGAATGCTACCGTAGATGCGAGAAATACCAGCTTCATCAGCAGCATCGGAAAATGTCTCCCAAAATAGGGTGACTTCATCGGTAGGAGTCAAACCAGGTTCAAAACGAGAGGCACCAGGGGCAAAGGTTACTGAATTGCCGAATTCATCACTACCGGTAAATAGCTTGAAAATTTCAGCCGCAGAAGCACTGAAAGCACTATGTCCTGAGGTGAATTCCGCAAAGGGAGGGGATGGATCGGCACCAGGAGTTTGGTAGGTAATGAAATCACTGGCTAATAGCCTTATGGTTCCTATTCCTGGTCCACCATAGGATTCGATCACAAAGCCTCCCAGCTCCTCATCGAATTCACCGATTAAGCCCAGCTCACCGAGTTCGCGAATTGCTCGGACGGGACGAGTATAGTCGTAGAAGACTTTTGCTTCCCAAGTAGCAATGCCCGCATCCAAAACTGCATTCCCCAGACCAAAGTAAAGTTGGATATCTTCATCTAGGGTTTGGTCATCCCGTTCAGAGATGAATGAACCAAAACCCATCCAAGTTCCAGGAGGGTAAGGGGTGCCAGAGGGGTCTTCCCAAAACTCAGCCACTAGTTTTTGCTCATCGGTGAGATTAGCGCTGACCTCAACGATGCGCTCAGCTTGCTCGATAAACCCAGGGTTAACAACGTCAGTATTAACCTCCCCGTCTTCGTTAAGGAGACTAACCTCTGTGCCATCCTTAAGGGTGACGGTACGCTTCTCTCGATTCAGAGTACCCTCTACACGCAGAAAAGGTTTTGGTGCTGGTGGTCGAAATTCAGACCCAGATTTCAAGGCAAAGGGAGTAACGTTGCCCCACTGGGGAGTAAGAAACCGTTGCAGTCTGGCATTGGGGTCGCCAATTGGTACTCGTTCTGGTGTCCAGCGAGTGATATCGACGACGTTATTAGAACTGTTCACGGGCTGATAGCCACTGGTGTCGGAGTAAGGAACACCAAGTGTACCCCTGGGGTCATTCCCTAACTGGTTGGAACCATCCTGACGTCGGAACTGCAATAAGCTGTTAGCTACTGTCTTACCAACGTTGGTAGCAGTAGGGATAAAAGCAGAGTTGCCAGCAAGCGATCGCAGATCAGTCAGAAGCGAATCGAAGGAAGCAACTTCAGAAGGGAAAAGGTCTGAGAGGACACTATGAGCTGCATAGCTAACCGCTAGGGACTTATTTTCCAGGGTGTTCTCAATATCAGGACGTTGCAGAGTATCCCCAAGAGTGGTGCTAATCGGCGTTCCTTCATAAGCCGACCAGGCATCGTACATAGCAGTACCCAAGATGCCATAGGCCCGGGAGGCTCCTGTAGGACCCAATTGCGGGTTATTTTCTACGGCCCTCAAGGCTTGATCCACCCATAGATTAGCGCTGTTGTCTAATGTCAGGTCTATCGCTTGTGCTGGTAAGGCCAGGGATAGCCCTGCGGTTGTTACTCCAATGGTTAGGAGTGACGATAGATGCTGCCGTTTTTTCAGCCCTTGATGGTGAGCCGAAAATAAATTTTTCATATTTACACCCGTGACTGGTTGTTTTTCAAAGATTGAACGGTAGGTTGAACGGTAGCTAAACGTTCCGATCCGATTGGTTACCTAGGAAAAAGCAATGATGAGATCAGGTCGTCTCACCAATTTAGGTTTAGGAGAAAATTTAGGATAAATAGTCTCCCGAGAACACTACAGGTAAACACACCGACGTCTTGCCGTTGAGTCAAGTACCCAAACAGACTCAAAACAGATTAGGAACTCTGGCCATAAATTCCTTAGATCTGTTTGATTAATCAGAGTCTTTGGGAGTTCTCCGTACTTGATCCATAGGTCAAAATTTTTGGCTAGATTTAAATCCTTCACATTTATCATCCGTATTTTCACAAAAAACTTCAATTCTCATCCGTAAAATTACTGATAACTTTAATAAAGCTTATTGATAACTTTATTAAAAATTCACAAAATATATCCATATTTTCACAAGTTTCACAAATAATAGTGGTAATAGTAATGATTATAATTACTGCTACCATAGTAAACCGAGACAAAATCGCGACCATAATTAGCTCGATACCCCAGAGGCTAAAACCATGGCTAGGTCAGGTTTACTACTTTAAGTTAGTAGCTATTATTAATCACGTTTCTTTTATTGATTAGATTTGCCAAAGCTGATGGTGATGATCTTCACAAATTAGTCTCGTATGTTCACAGAAAAAATCTTGGTCATAATCAGAGTTACTGATAACGACCAGTAGCTTTCACAAATTCTTAGGTTTTGTTCACCTAATTGTCACAATCTTCACAGAGTTCGTATTTTGATTAATAACTCCCCAAAATTGCGGATATTTCAGCTAGGGAAAAGGTATTTGGCGAAATATGAACTGTTATGAAACCTTTTCCCTGTTCTGTTTCAGCTTTATTGACCGGAATCAGGAGTAAGCTACATTGATCATTGAACCTTTGACAAGACAGGTTTAAGCGCTAACCACTACTCGTCCTACAGGACGAGCCACACAAGTCAAAATCATCCCTTCCTGCCGTTCGCCCTCTTCGAGAGCGTCAGGCTCCTCATCATACTCTACTTTCCCTTGTAGAAGCTTTCGCTTACAAGCACCACAGGCTCCCATGCGGCAACCGCTCGGTAATGGCACCCCTTCTTGTTCAGCCACATCTAGGATGACATCCTCAGCATCACAGCTTACCTCTTTTCCAGACTCAGCAAATACCACAGTGGGTTCATTAGAAGTTGATGGTGATTCTACTAGGTGTAGTCTAGGACGATCTTCCCCTTTGACTGGTTCAGGAGTTGTTGCTGCTGCTTTCTTTTTTGAGGGCTTTTTGCCGCCAAAGCTCTCTTCATGGTACTTTTCCATCGGGAAGTCGAGACCCGCTAGCATCCCTTTTACCCCTGCCATAAAGGGATTCGGACCACAGACATAAACAATGCGATCGCGAAAATCAGGAGCCATTTCTGCCAGCATGGCTTCATTGAGTCTGCCGGTATAACCAGACCAAGCTTGATCAAGTTCTGGGCGAGTCATGGTAATCGCCAGCTTAAAATTAGGGTACAAAGCTGCCATCAACTGTAATTTCTGATGGAAGATGATGTCTTTTGGGCTACGAGCACTGAGGACAAAGACAACATCCACATCAGCACCGGTATCACAAAGCCATTTGGACATGGACATCATCGGGGTAATGCCACTACCTGCTGAGATAAACAGCAGTTTATCAGCCCTATGGTCAGCACAGGTAAATTTACCCATTGGACCATTTAATCTCACCTCGGACCCGACTTTAATGTTGTCGTGCAACCAGTTAGACACCAAACCCGCTGGCAGATCAGGAGCGTCTGGTGGTGCTGGAACTCTCTTGACAGTAATTTCCAAAGTATGAGGACGTGAGGGGGACGAAGAGATGGAGTAGGAACGCTTCACGGGTTTGCCATCAATCTCCAAATCGAGAGTGACAAATTGACCTGGCTTGTAGCTGAACAGTATTGGTGGTTCCGCCACAAAGCGGAATGTTTTCACATCATCGGTCTCATCAATGACCTGTACACAGCGGACAGTAATCTCGCCCTTAGTCCACTGCTTTATCCCAGGGCTATTACTATCTACCAGGTTGGCTTCCTGACTAGAAGCATAGAGCTGTAGGTCTTTGACCAACAACACAAATTCACCGATGCGGATGATGTCATCTTCCTTCAGGAGCCAGTTTTGGTTAACATCTACCTCCTCATTATTGATCCGAGAGCCATCGGTGCTACCGAGGTCAGTAAAGAAACACTGTCCCCCTTGGCATATGATTCTGCCGTGTACACGACTCACTACAGGACTATCCAAGACTAGGTCACAGCTTGGATGGCGGCCAATCAGATACTCACCTTGAATGGCAGTTTCTGGTTTCAGGGTTTTTTCCTGTAACTCGTTGGTTTGGTAGTTGATGATTGTAGTCGTCAGCATGTTTTGTGTCACTCCAAATTACCGAACTAATGGGTCAATTGCATCAATTGCTGAAATTTATGAAGGGATTGTCTATTGTGAGTTCACAACTGATATCAACTTGTCTTCATCGGTAGTACCCTTACCCTTGGCCTGAGCCACTAGTAAGTGTTTTATAAGTGTTTTACTAGTGGCTATATCTTTATCAGCCTTTTTTTCTCTTTTTATGAAAAATTCTCTCTTTTTTCCGGTATATCCTCCTCGTCTCACCCTGTTGAATGTACTATCTGGTATCACCTTGGACTAGTCGAGATCACCTGATTGATTGTTCTCATCTTTGCGGTTTAGCAGCTTGGTGCGCTTATCAGAACGATTCTGCTTGCGAGATTCCCTGAGTATAGTGCGTTGATTAGAAGTACTAGTCTTCTTGTGCTCTTTGATGGTGCTCAGTACTTTATAAGGGTCTCGTCCATAGTGGGGATACAAGATTGGTAAGTTTTCTTGCTCCTTACCAAGTTCTTCTAAAACCTGATAATGTTGCTGATCGTTGATACCCAGTTCATCCCGGATCTGCTGGAGAACCTCGAGACTACTAGCGGAATTCACATGTCCAGCTTGGATCGCTTCTCTTAGCACCCCTTTGTATACCCCCAAGCGGTATTGTTGGTTAGCACCCGGTAGGGTTTTAGCCAGGATGTGTAATTCCTGAGGTTTGAGATCATCTACGGAACGACCTTCGAGAAATTCCGAGAAGTCCAGGGGTAGCTTCTTCAGTTGACGGCGCAACTTGTCGGCCAAACTCTCTTGGGTATATTGATGGGAACTACGACCCCAAGTTCGATAAAGCCATAAGCTGCTCACCAGAATCACTACACTCTGAAACAGGAATTGCACTATAACAGGGAAGCGATTAATTTCGGGACGACCCCCGTAGATGAAGAAGAAGTTAAAGGCAATAAAGCTACAAATGGAAAAGACTCGGTGCAATACCTGCTCGTGAGTGATAGACTTATTTTTTCGCCACAGAGCCGCTTTGTATAGCTTCTCTAGCTTGGTACAAATTACACAACTGAGGGCCACGAAGACAACGAAGGTAAGAGGAGTTGCCACCAGTTTAGGAATCGCAATCGGGTGATTCATGATGTAAAACCCTGGCTTGAAAAGCGCACCTAACTGATTTTCTTCATGGGTCCAAGCCCCAGACAGGTAATAATCGAAGTTTCCTGCATACAACCAGTAGTAGACGAAATAGCCAATCACCATGCCTAAATAACCGTATTGGACTAATTTCCGACCAGGCTTAGTCAGTTGTTGCCAGTAAGCTTGTTCGGAATCGATATCCATACAAGGGGACTTACAACTGATACAGGCACTTTTTTCTTCACCTGTGGTCTTGTCTAAGGTGCGGCACATGGACTGGGTAATGGTTTTTGGTGTGTTGTGAGCTTCAGTACCTAGCAATCCCCGTGGTCCAGTAAATACCATCTGAACCATGCCAAATGGACAGACATAATGACACCAACTTCTGCCACCATAGAGGAATACCATCATCATGGCGGATACGATAGTAAGGCTCAGAAACAAACCCAGAACCAAGCGGTCAGAGTTAACAAATAGAATCCGGCAGTTCAACCCGATAAAGAAAATAGCAAACTGCACATATAAATGGTTGCGAACTAGCCAGGTATTTTGCCTGATATCTCTCTGTGGCTGCAATCCCAACGCTCTGGGAATTTGGGACAGAAAGTAAAGTGGGCAAATGCGTCGCCAAGTCTCATGACCAAACACTAAAACAATCATGATGGCGCTAGGCACAATCATGCCCCAAAACAGTCGCGCTCCCAAGGCATAGGGTTTTTCATCTAGGCATACTCCCTGGACTTGAACACATGGCTCTCGGGTGAGCATGGGATCCCGAAACAGGCTTAATAGATTATCAGGATCAGTTAAATTGTGTGAGATCGGGTCATAAAACAACGAGAAAATTAATATTAGCCAACTAATCGCTAGCACCCAACGGACTCGGTGCCAACTTTGTTCTGGTACCTTTGACAGCATCACTTTAACCCCCTTTTGCTCCATTGTGGGAAACCAGTTCAGGCATTGGCAGTACCCGTTTGGGTACTTCCTCACAGCTAGCACCGGAACCTATCCTGAGGATGAGCATTACTTTTCTTTGGGCATCATCTGCTCTATAAGACTAGCAAGAGTTAGCTCAACCTTTTCGAGCTTGGGTTTGTTGGCAAGCTCACTAGCATCATTGCTTTTGAATCACCAGTTACTTATCTGGTTTAGTCCACACCTTTTACGCAGTTTTCGAGTTTTTAACATAACTTTACGAAAAAAACGCACATGATTCTATTCTGACAGTTGGGTAGACATAGCTCTAACCAACTGTCAGAAAGAGAATTGCTTGGAATTGTTCGGAAGTACTCTTAGCTCTACCTGATGTGGTTAGGTCAGTTAGCTTTTTACCAGTTGTGAATAGGCTGATAGTTTAGGGAGAGCTTTTAAAAAAGCTCTCGGTGCTCTCTGTGTTGTCTCAAATCAGCACAAACTGCTCCCATTGGACAGCGGTATTGGGGAAATTCCCTCCGTCACCCTCTCGTCAACATCGGTTTAACTAGGTTTAACCAATAGGCCTCACTAAACTAGGCATCAATCACCACAATTGAGGTTATAGATGGATTTCAACAGCTCCCAGGAGTTAATCCACAAACTAACCGAATCTTGACAGCGAATCATGATATGCACCCTTGTCTTTATTTGAATAAAGGATGTTTAGCTTTGTTTAGCTTAACAGATAGTTAACCAAAGTAATGCACAAACTTTACTAAAAATTTGCATAAATTTGGGTCAATCCACAGTAAAACAAACCCATGTCGCTGGGATTATTGGCCAGTAAGGGATTCAGTAATATCTTCTTCCTTGGGCTTTGGCTTGGTGATAATCAGCGTTCGCTGAAAGCGGGACGCGCGTCCATCCCATCTTCACACTCTTGAAGTGCAAAACCCCCCAATCCCCTGTTTTCCTAAGCCAGGAAATGGGAATCACTAATAATTAACGAAAGGGTGCTCGTTCTCTCGATTAGTTGTAGCTGTTGATATTAATAATTGATAACTTAGTATCTAGCGATACCAAAAATGCTGTCATTGTAACTTTTATTACATTAGAGTAATCAAAATAATGATCAATGAATCAAAATAATGAGCGCCAGAATGATCGCTTTTTAGGTTTAGGGGTATCGGTCTTGTCCTGATTAACTGTCTTCTCAGAAGCCTCTACATCTAATTCTGGAGATTTGGACTTCGGGGATTTTTGAATAGGAATGTCTTTGCCCAACTGCCAGTCATTGTCAGCCTGGGATAAAACATAGATAGCCACATTTTCAATCTCCTGCTCAGTCAGCTTCTGATTGAAGGAGGGCATAGCGTTTTTGCCATTGGTTACCTGGGTTTTAATTCTTTCCAGGTCATACATCTTGTATCGTTTCAGCACAGCTTTCTTCAAAGTTTTATTGGCCATAATCACGTTATTGCCACCGATATGACAAGCAGCACAATTTTGACTAAAAACCTGAGCTCCCTGATCGACATCACCAGCGAGGGCTGGACGTTCTGGAGCAAATGTAAACCATACCGTAGCAGTCAACAGGATTGATAGCAGCTTCTTCAAGGGGATTCTCATTGTGATCAAAACAGATAGCAGGCTACAGAGTGGCCTATAATTATTCTCTAGGATGACTGTAAGCCGATTAATAACCCCTGTCAAACCTAAGAACCAAGACTCTAAATAAAGGAAGCAGACCGACTACATATGTATCGGGATAGCCTGGCTGCTCAAAACTTCATACACTATAAATAACCTCTAGCACCCAAATTAACCCAAAATTAACCCAAAATTAACCAGTAATCTATGAGTCCTCTGCCCCATCATCGCCCTAAACAACTTTCCCTAGGTCCATTGGAACGAGAAATCTTGGAGATCATCTGGGCATTAGGTTGCGCTACTGTCAAAGATGTCCATGAACAGATTTTGGCTGACCCAGATCGGGAATTAGCTTATGCTTCAGTGACCACAGTGCTACGCCGCTTGACCCAGAAAGGTTGGCTCAGTTGTGATAAACGACAGCGTACCTTTTTATGGAGCCCCTTAGTGTCTCGCCAAGAAGCTCAGGTACTCGCAGCCCATGACCAGCTCAATCGCTTTTTAGCTGTAGGCAATCCAGATGTAGTTGCTGCTTTTGCCGATAGCTTAGATGCAGCCAGTGTGGAACAAATTTCTGCGATCGCACAACGACTGCAAGCAGCACGTCAAAGGGGGAAGGAGAGAAAATAATGCATTTTGTAATGATAATAGCAGCCTTAGGGCTGGCTTGCTGGCACAGGCAAACAAGCTACCAACTCCCTGGGAGTTGTCCCAGGCGCTGGCAACAGCTACTAGTGAAATTTCTTGCTCCCCCTCTACTCCTCCTAACCACTGCTTTGGCTGTGCTATCCATGGGGCCAAAGGGACAAATGATCGGGTTACGCACCGACTGGATCAGCTACTGTCTAGCCCTAGGATTTCTGGGTTGGGCACTAATGTTGTGGCTAAAGTCAGCAAAGCTTGGTTGGCAGTCTTTGCAACAAGTTCGTTCCTTACCCCAAATTTGCTTAACAAATGGGCGTACGCAAAATGGGCAATGGGAAAGGGTTGAAAACTGTCCTGGCTTAACTCCAACCCCTGAATCCCTAGCTAGTCAGGGTCAATTGGCTCGTCTTTTAGACACTCCCATACCCTTTATTGCTCAGATTGGCTTTTGGCAACCCGAACTTGTGGTTAGTCAGGGACTCTTAGAAACTCTTTCATCGGAACATCTAGAGGCTGTTATCACCCATGAGCAAGCTCACCACCATTACCGAGATACCTTCTGGTTTTTCTGGCTAGGATGGATTCATCGAATCACTGCTTGGTTACCAAATACAGAGTCATTGTGGCAAGAACTATTGAGTCTACGAGAAATCCGTGCTGACCATTGGGCCGCTAAACGGGTCGATGCCCTATTGTTGGCAGAATCACTGTTAACTATGGTTAGTAGTCCGATGATCACTACGGAAAATTTCTGTGCTCCCTTTAGTAGACCAGTGTCTCCCAGTCGCTTCCAACAGAGAATCGATGCACTATTGACAGAGCAAGAGTCTTCCACTGGTACTAGCTCCTGGCATTACTCCTGGAATTGGACTTGGTTGCTATACGTATTATTACCCCTATTGGTTGTACCGTTTCACCAATAAAATTAAGGGCCACAGGCATTACCACAGGCATGTTTGCCACAGGGAAAGGGAAAAAAATATTTTTTTTGTCTTGACGTCGCGACATAGTGATGTAAATATATAAATATATCGCGACAAAAGGAACGAACACATAAAACACTTAAGTAAAACACTTAAATAAACCCCCTAAGTGTAGTAACTACCTAAGTGTATTAACCAGTGTATTAACCGATTGTCATGATATCACGATGTACCAATAGACGTATATCGTGACAAAATGTGCCAAACTTATAAGAGGACAATCACATGTTGCTCTCTCCCGAGCTAGAGGACAAGGACATTGGTTCACAAAAAGACAGATCCCCGGTATGCATTACTGCGAGGACATATTCCGAAGCATCTACTAAAGCGCTTCCGCAACTACTGTGTCGAACACGAGCTTGACTACAGTGAAGGGCTAGAAGATACGCTGACTAAATTTTTTAACTACCTAGACAGCAGCCAACTATTAGCAGTTCCAGCACAAACGTCTACCATTGCTGATCTGATTCATGGCTGGAACTTAGAAGAACTATCACGATTAAGTGAAGTTAGCGTTGAAAACCTGCAAGCCATCTTGGAAGGAAACCGACCCACAGATGATGACTTGATTGGTTTGGGTGTAGCGCTATGCAAGAACAATGGTGAACCTTGGACAACGGATGAGTTAGTCGAGATTCGCGATCGCTGTTTCTACGGTTTTCCAAAATTGTCGAGCAACAACGACTTGCCAAGGATTCAATAACCGTGATCAGACTAACAACTGCCAATGGTTATTGCTATCAGAGGGGATGTTTTAGATAAATTATCGTTTTTTGAAGCGATTTTTGGCTAAAATCAATCCTGCCAGTTACTGTACTATGGAAGCCGCCGGTTACTTAGATCACCAACCATAGTAGTTAGCCATAGTCTCCGTTTGTCCGGTTTAACTTGCTTAACAGCAACACTCACTAGTCAGCGTGTCATTTTAGGTTTCAGTCTTCAACAATGGACAATTTCTTTTTCTCAGGGTGCCATCTATCAGTTACCACCGAGAGTTTCAATATTGAAGCTCCATCACGATTAGCGGCTTATGCTCTAAGGCGACATGCTAGTGAGCTGGCTGTATCTGCTCAAAAACTCAGGCTCCAACGGGCTATTGTATCCTGGCCCGGATGCGAGCGACCTTACCAAATTCCCACCTCCATACTCAGGAGCCAGATAAAGATGACCGGACCAATACGCCAAGACGGAACCTATTTGCTAGGAGCAAACTACCTTCGTGTTAATGATTTTATCAAAGAAAAGCGTGAAGAAGGTCTGATTGTAGTAATTACGTCAATGTGGAATGATGTTTGCTTACATACCAATGACCTACTTGCACCAGAACGAGGCATTCTCCAACCCCATCAGTGGACTGGCTTTAATTATCGGTACTTGTGGCGTGATAGTCGCGATGACTATAACGAACTAATTGATCGATTGACTCGGGAGCGTTACATTCCCAAATTCCAGTACACACTGAGGCGTCCCGATGGCACATTAGGCCGCTATGAGACCGATTATTACCTGGTAGATGATTATCTGAACGTACCAGTGAGAATTGGTGTCAGCCATGTCAATGCTTGGGAACTAATATCAGAACCCTTAGCAAGTTAGTTTCCATGTAGTTTCCATTTTCTATCAGCCATCACTCACCATTAAGACTCAAAATCGTTGATCCTGTTACCTAGGTAAGCGGCAAACCGCTTAAGGATCTATAAGGTATTACCTGACTTTCTTGACCGGTCAATTAAGTACACTAATTCAATAGCTCATTGCTGAATCTTTAGGTCTACTTGATTGGCCTAATGGCCACGCTACGCGATTGACCTTGGCCTAATGGCCACGCTACGCGAATGGTCACGCTACGCGAGCAGCTACGTAGCCAACAGCGATTTATTTCTCTAAAACTGTTTGCCAACAAATAACTATGCAAAACCAATCAATTAATTCGGTGCCTTCTGGCAATCAGAACTATGAAGCCAGCACGAGTGGTTTGGTGAATTATCCAACTGACAATCATAATGAAAAGCAGCCGATAGTAAGGGGAGGGTATGTTTTTGCTCTGATTGTGGCGATGATTTTGGGATTCCAGTCACTGGAAGCCTCCTATGAACGGGTAAATGGTCAGGAAAATATTTCTTTTGCTACCAAGTCGCCTCCTTATAGTTTCTTAGTGACTGGGTTAACCTTAATTGGCTTGGGGCTAGGTATTGAAATTGATAAATCTACAATCTTCTCCAAAAGCAAAGGAATAATTCAACTGCTAGTAAATGACTATATGGATGAAGAGGAGTAATATCGTCGCTACTACCATCAATTAACGTACTAATTAGTCAAGACTTATGGTTTAGTTAGTTGTCTAGTTACTCACCGGTTGAGTTCTAATTTCATAAGGAAGACTATCTCAGCTATCTATCTCAGCTGTATATCTCAGCTATCTATCTCAGCTATCTATTATCTATCTCAGCTGTATATCTCAGCTATCTACTATCTATCTCAGCTATCTCAGCTATCTATCTCAACTAGAAGACGCTGCTGACTAGTTTGCAATTAGTCAATAGCTTTTATTCAGGGTTGCCAACACCTTGACGAAGGGTGTTAAATCTACTACTACTTCTAAAATTAATTGTATGACGGTCTTAGATTATTATAGTAAACTTGACTCTAGAAAGCAATGGCTGCACATCACTAAACAATGGATCCAAGGGATTATAGGAAGAAAAATAGAACAGTACTATACGCCTCTAGTGATGCGACAGCTGCCAGGAAAAGGCTGTAAGTTGTTGCTTCTGGAAAGAAACACACCGGGAGCTGTCAGCACATGGCGATTTAACTGTGAGCTGCTCCAAAGACAATACTTGCTAATTACTCTAGATAACCTAGCGGATTTAGATAGATATTTCCAGAGAAGCAATCGCCAAAGAAAACCAGGTAACACCAAAAGAGAAATTGTTAATTTACCGATTAGTAACGTCTCTCATCGCATCGGGATTAGCCTAATTGACCCCTTCAAAAACCAAGAGTGGATTGGGGTATGGGATTTAAACCTAATCGACGATTGGTCAACTTATCACGCAGAAGATTATAAGGCAGAGCAACTAGTGTTATACCTGGGTCGTCGCCTGATTAGTTCCTATGAGTTTATGCCCGACTTTTTTGAGCAACAGATTACAGAAAAGCAATGGTGGCAACAGCGTATTATGACTTTGTGTAAAGCAGATTTTACCAAAGATCACGATATTAATATTACACCACTGTCAGAAACAAAACCACTGTCAGTAACAAAACACACGTCAAACTTAATTGAGTTCAGAAGAAAAGTAGGATGAGCTGATCCCTACTTGACTAAGTACGGCTCTAAGCAACTGATTTATTGCTGACGGTTAACGGTTGAGGGTTGAGGGTTGACAGTCAACCCTCAGCAGCTAGAAAGATGGTGAGATCCCCTTCAAGTAAACCCAGTTAGATAGAGATGGATCAAACCTCTTGTGGTTTTGTTAGATACATGGTATAAAACGCTACAGATTTCAAAAACGGGGTGTGTTCAGGAGTGATTGCTCAGTCAGCTTCGGTTGACTGGTGCAGAAGCAATCGCTCCTGTTTTCTTTTCTGATAGAACTTACGAAGTTTAGTTGGTTTTGCCCCCCTAACTCCCCCTCATAAGGGGGTGTGGGGTGTGGGGTGTGGGGTGTGGGGGTACAGACAAGCGATGCAGCAAGGGAACAGAGGGTTTCCCCCAAGACCGCGCTGCACCGCTTGTTCGTTGTTTTTCTTTTCTCTGATGAGCTTAAGTCCCATGTTTGACTCTCATGTAAAAAACCTACCCCTGTGAGCCATACTCCCCTGGCTCTGTCTGACTAAGGCGGGTGTTCGGTAATCCAGTAGGGGCAGTGAGCAATGGGCTAGAGTAGGATAGATAAGATAATTGAGATTAATTAACGGCGTAAGTTAGCCGACAGAAGGATGAGCTCTTGGCGCGATCGCTTAAATAAATTTGGTGGCAAAACTAGATTTGTAGTTTTTCGTTTGTTTGTACACTTAGCTGGTTCAGAAGTAACACCCTTGTTGGGGGTACTCAATCGTGCGGCACGGGAGGCCGTTGAATCAGATGGGGATTTGAAGGTATTAGGGGAAGAACTGGTAGCAATTTGTCAAAACCTCCTACAGCTGCAGATCTACTGGCAATCCGCAGGGAATGAAGGGGATGTTTTCTGGAAAGAAGGAGAAGCTGGGAACTACGTTAATGAACTGTTTACTGACTCAGCTGGGCGCTATCTGTCTGAACCAGATTTCACTACACCCTTAGGTGAAAATGAACCTTTATCCCTACCTGTGACCCAAAACGTAATTGTGATGATCACAGTAGCCTACGAAGGGGAAGTTCCTGAACTAGAAACTAACCTAGCTAGTGTTGAGTACCTAGAAGCAGGTCTAAAGGCATTGATTAATCTCCACTATCAGGAAAGTTTGCAAGCTATCCAGGTTCACTTCTCTCCAGCACAGTTGGGTGATGAACTGACTGATGAGCAAATTTTACTTAATTTCCCGGAACTGGTTCCCCTGTAATCAGAATAAAATAGGTTAACAAAATATAGTGTTATAGTTTTCACTATCAGGTGATGGGGTGATGGGGTGATGGGGTGATGGGCAAGACGAACGAAAAATCTTCCCCAAATTGTCTTATTAAAAATTAACTAGCCCATAGCAAAGCGCGATTAGACAATAGTGATTGAAGAGAACAATAGTGATTTAAGAAAACTTTTTTAAGTATATGTTACGTACAATTGCGATTTTTGTTCTATCTCTAACCCTATGTTGGACTACAGTAGGGTGTGGTTCTCCTAACTCAAGCCAATTGCCGCCGAATCGGGGTGGGAATGCCTCCTTTACTCCGACTCGGTTGAGTGATGGGAAATATCCCGTACAACAGGCAACCTACGATGATGTTAATGGGGTATATACCCTAATGGTGCTCAATACTCCTGCGGGTAGTCCACCAGTGTTTCGGAGCAGGGATTTGCAGATGGCACGTCTGACTGATGAGCAGGTTGCTGCTGGGGAAAATACCTATCTGAGTATTGATGACAATCAGCCGGTGATGTACCTGACCGAAGACTTCCGGATTGAATATGTTCACAATGTTACTGAGACTAGACCTAATCCTCAAACTGGTCAACAAGAAACAGTAATCGTGCGTCAGCAATCTAGTTTCTGGGCTCCCTTTGCTGGTGCTTTGGCTGGTCAAGCTATAGGTAGTATGCTATTTCGACCTCAATACTATGTTCCACCAGTTTATCAACCAGGAGGGGTTCTGACTGGTTATGGTGGATATGGTAGCAGCTATAGTCAAGCAGTGAACCGATATGAAACACGGTACAAATCACCGCCACCCGTGGTTAAAAATACTCGCTCTTTCCGCACGACTGGTAGCTTAAGAAAATCTCCTGCAGCTAATCAAGCCACTACTCGTAAAGCCTCACCCAACGCTAATCGCTCCACAGGAAGTGGTTTCGGCTCAAGTCAGTTACGCACCTCTAGTCCATCTAGTACTAAGAAAGCTAAACCAAGAAGCAGTGGTTTTGGCAGCACTAATCGATCGCGTTCTGGCTTTGGTAGTAGTCGTGGTGGTAGTCGTTCCTTCAGACGCCGCCGTTAGTCAAAACGCCCCTAAAAATACTTAAAGAAGCTTCTAAAGACTTTAGAAGCTTCTTATTATTTTGCTGCACTATCAGGTTAGTTGGTGATTGACTACTATAACCTGACTACTATAACTGGGGTGCTAGGATTCGAACCTAGGAATGGCGGGACCAAAACCCGCTGCCTTACCGCTTGGCTACACCCCATCGGTGCCACTCCTACGATGATAACAGATCTGAGTGGGAATATGTCAAGTATTTTTTTTGATTATTTTTGCTTTGGCTTAAAGGGGGATCGGGGGTGATGGGGTGATGGTCACCGGAAGGAAGAGAAAGAGAGATTGATTGTCTGACCTCCGCATGTTTTTTTCCCCCCTCTTCCTTTTCAACCTATATTCACGCCGGATAAATCCGTAAACGTCGGTTGGGTTCATCGCCAAAGCTAGAAGACTTGAGGCGATAGTGTTCAACTAACTCGTGTTGCATCTTCCGCACTTTAGGCGATCTGGGCAACAATTCTACGGGTTGGCCTTTGGGAATCACAATTTGCTCAACTGCTAAACGGGCTTCTTCTAGAGCCTCGATTTCATCCTCGCTAACGCTTTGGGCAAATAACTCCAAATCAGCAGCATCGGGAATTGTGGGGTCATCCATGTGCAACAGACGCCTTAATGCCCGAGTAATCTGGGGGATGGAGCTAGCTTTGATGGCGTGAATCGGGATCTGACGAGATTTAGCAATGGACTTGAGCTTGGAGTGGCTTTTGACATGCGATCGCAATCCTAAAACCACATCAGCAGTATCCATGTTTTTTGTCAATACCACAGGCAAATTTAGGATTTGGATCACTTGCTCGATTTGATGACGACTAATGCCGTAAGGATAGACCTGTAGTGGCAAATCCTCACCATTGGGTCCTAACATCTCCATCCCTTGACCCAAGCGCTCTTGCTGTGACCAAGATTCAGCCAGCAGTTGTTCAAACGTACTATTTTCCCGAGCTGGCTTTGGTTCTTGAAGGGATAGGGGCTTCATCTGCCCAGATGAACGCCACCCTGTTGGTTGGCTAGGAGTCGTTAGGGTAAGGTGACCCTTGCTCCGACCATTTGGCGGAATGGCAACTGGAGCGCTAGGTAATTCTCGGGTAATGGTGACCTTACCATTTTCATCTTCTGTCCTCACTGGAGGATTTGGTTGACGTCCCCTGAGTAAATTATCAACCGTGTCCGCAACACTTTCATGTACTACCCAACGCTTACGCTCTAGCATTTCTACAGCGATTTCAAAGGTTGGGGGGGCTTTTCGCTCCAAAACGGTTTTCTGGGAGCCTCGCCGTCTGGCTTCGTCATCGCCTAGGGTTACAGCCTGGATACCCCCTACTAAATCCGAAAGAGTGGGATTTTTAATCAAGTTTTCAATCCGATTGCCGTGAGCAGTTCCCACCAGCATCACCCCCCGTTCCGCAATGGTACGAGCGGCCTGAGCTTCCAGTTCTGTGCCAATTTCATCGATAACGATCACTTCTGGCATATGGTTTTCCACCGCCTCAATCATCACCTGATGCTGATGTTCTGGGCTAGCGACCTGCATCCGTCGGGCTCGACCAATAGCTGGGTGAGGAATATCGCCATCTCCAGCAATTTCGTTAGAGGTGTCGATAATCACGACCCGTTTGTCTAATTCGTCTGCCAGAACTCGGGCAATTTCCCGTAAAGCAGTAGTTTTGCCTACACCGGGACGCCCGAGCATCAAAATTGACTTACCAGTTTCGACCAAGTCACGAATCATGCCGATGGTACCAAAGACCGCTCGACCCACACGACAGGTTAAGCCAATAATTTCCCCTGGACGGTTCCGAATCGCACTAATGCGGTGCAAGGTGCCCTCAATTCCGGCTCGGTTATCACCGCTAAAGGCTCCCACTCGCTCAACGCAGTGATTGATTTGTTCGATAGTAACTGGTGTATCACAAAGGTACTCTGCCCGGTCACGAAAGCGCACTTCTGGGAAGCGACCGAGATCCATAATCACTTCGATCAAACTGTCCCTTTCAGGATGTTTTTCCAATAATGAGCGAATTTCGGCGGGCAAAATGTCTAGTAATTTTGGTAGGTCATCTGTAATTTTTTCACAGTTTGAAATCCCCTGAGTTTTGTCCACTGTTTCTTGGTGTTCCTTGGTAGGTATAGTGGCACAATCTAGTTGAAGATTGTCACTTACCTCTGAGGATTGACCACTAACGGTCATCGCCTCAACCAAGCTATTTTCATAAACCACTGGTGATTCTTGATTGAATGACACTTGTTGATCTGAAAGCTTGCTTAGTGGAAAATTCACCATTTGTTTTGCTCAAATAAAGCGATTTCTGCTGTTACGTTTGGCCCTGTTTAAATTGCGGTTGTTGAAAATTTGGGACTTATGTCATTTTTAATTTTACTCCTCATAATTGAATGGTTTGATGCCAATTTAATCGAACAGTATTTCTCGATTAAAGTCAAGAAAATGAGATACTCTGGGGAATTTTTTTGACTGATTTGAGTTGATCCACCAGGGCATGGGCAGTTGCCACAGCCTGCCAGAGCAGATCTGGTACATCTTCAAGGTTTCTATAAGAGGGATTAGGAAAGAATCCCTGGTGGTGATCAATGTTTTGGTCATAGTCTTGTTCTAACTTTTCTAGAATCGGTGAGAGTAGAACTCGGGCGTAGCTACCGTAAGCCACACCGGCAAAGTAGGGTAGGTTATTTGGTTGTTCGCCTAGGGTGGCCTTTTGGCCAAAGTTGTTGTAAGAACGTTCAACCGGCAACCTATCAACTTGGGCTAGCTTCAAAAGCCTAGCTGCTCTTAGTTTGCTGACGGTGTGGTTATTGGTACCACCAGCTAACTGTACGTATCCTGGTAATCCAGCAGCGATGACTTTCTGAGCGAGTTTGACAGCAGCATGAGTTGTGCCCATGCCTATATCCCCACTCATAGGACGTCCATCGGTTTGCCAGATTAGAGGACAGGGTAAAGGCTGGATGAGTTGGTAGATTTCTTTTAGGTAGTCAATCAAATCTTTACCATCTGGGCAGCTAATGGCTAGGAGTTTGAGTTGAGCGCACCAGGGTGCGATCGCATTCCATAGTCTTTTAAAATCTGGTAAATTCCCGACTTTGGTGTGAATTTCTATAGCATCAACGCCATTGCTTAGAATCAGGGGTGCGATCGCAAAAGGAGCTGATACGTATGAGCGAGTAGTGATCAGCTGATGGGGGCAAACTGGCAGACAACGACCACAGCCATAGCAGCGTTGGTCGAGCACACCAGAGTAAGCTTCACTGCCATTCTGGAAAGTAATTGCTTGTGCTGGGCAAATCTTTTCACAGGGACGGGGGCAGTCCCCTGGACACAAATCCGAGTCAAATTCGGCTTTCCGGAAATGGGGGTCTTCCCCATCATTCAAGCTAACCATCAGCCATGGTCTGCCACAGAATCCAAACCCTCGCTGTTTGGCTTCATTTCCCATGGTGCTGGCGACTTCTAAGGCATCTTTCGCCGCCGAAATGACCGCCGGGTCAGCTGCCACATCAATACAATCGGCACCGGCGAGGGTGTAAGCCAAGGTTAGGCTTCTAACAGCAGGGAGGTGTTGAAAACTGGCTCCGCAAATGAGCTTGAACCAACCACCTTCCCTTAAGGAATGTAAGGGATAGTAAAGTTCAGTCACTCCTATATGCTAAATCTTTAAAGCAAAAATGGGGAGACTAATTTTACAATTCGAGTAATGAAAAAGGTTTTTTTTGAGGCGATTACAAACCTTTCCGGGGGGGGAAATCCCTCAATTGTTTTCAAAAAAGGCAGATTTAGGGTAGCTGGTTTTATCGTTACACTAAATGTAGCGGTTGAATTAATACAGCTGATCTCAATATAATAATGGTGTCAATTAATGCAAAATTATTTTTATTTCAAAATTGTTTTTATTTCAACCCATCCCACGTGATAGTTAGTCGTGGGATGGTGTTGTAGCCATGGTAATTTTGGCGCTTCTTCGGTTAATCAATGATCGCGTTAAGCAGGACTTCGGCTAAGGTCATATTCTCCATGTCTTCCAAAGTGACTGTGTCCACGATGTCAAATTGAGCCCCAGCCCCTTGAAGGTCATCATCAAGTACTTTCAGAAACCGAGTTGCCATGGCATCATTACCCACTTGGATCAGTGAAATGCCTAGTTCTTCATCCTTGTCTATTTGCCGAGATGCTTCAATGATCACTCGCATTACAGCTTTGCGGTCATCTGGCTCACCATCGGTTATCACCAAGAAGGTTTCCCCATTGGGTTTAGTTTGCCCAGCCCCTTTGCGCTTAAAGTAGTCATCGGTGGCATCCTTTAGCACACCAGCTAGATCGGTGCGACCCATGGGATCATTTTCTTGGAAAATTTGTTCTACTTTATCTGAGGTAACATTATCGTACCGTCTAAAGCGACTAGAAAACAGGTAAACCGTAATCCCATCTGGATCGAGCTGTTCACATTTTCTGGCCACTGCTAAGGTAGACTCTTGGGCAATCTGCCATCGACTTTTGCTCCTATCTTGGTAGTCTGGGCTAGACATACTGCCGCTTTTGTCGATGATTAACGTATAGTCACGGTCTTCCACGAGTGAACCTCCCACGAAAAAATTTCCTCCTTACCTAAAACTGCCACGATTTCTTAATCTAGCTTAGCTAATAATTCCACAGCTCATCTGAGTGTTTTTGCCCTAAGATCCTTGGCAGTAGTTCATTTATGCCAACATTATGAAATCATTATTAAAAACATCTTTCAACCGCAGCACCCTAGACTTGCTTATCAGGGTAGGTAATGGTTGCTTTTTTGATTGACTGTTGTCTCTATTTACTATTATAAATTAAAATAATAATCTTAGAGATTAATCCTCAAATTCTGAATCACCATTAGAACATACTTGACTAGTGTCGTAGTCAAGACTGAGTTTCTTTGAAGGCTTGCAAATAGTCAATTGCTGCCTCCAGTTTGGAGGGATAGGAATCAGAAAATTCTTCAAACCACAAGCCTTCTGCTGAGTTTGGGCTTAAGGTTTTTAGCCACTCAGTCGCTTGCTGAGTAAAGGCTTCTCGTTCTCTTTGCTTTTGCTGCTGAACTCGTTTTTGTTCAGCTTCGAGTTCCTGCTGTTGTTTAAGAGCGTCTTCTTGGTCTTTTTTATCAAATTCTGTTCTCATCTCAGCCAGCTCCCGATCCTGAGCAGTAGATACCCAATCAGGTATTTTCGCTGGTGATTCACTAGTTGGTGGATCAGTTAGTGGCAAATCAACTAGTTGTTCCTGAAAAAGATGCTGTTGTTTCGGTTGAACACCAGCATCTTTTTGTTCATATTCAGCTTTGAGTTGAGCTAACAAGTCATCCATTGATTCCATGACTTAGGTCTCCTATTAGTTTGTTAACTGTTGAGGGATGATTTTAAAACAGTTAACTTAAAGCACCTCGCACCCTGACGGTAAAAATCACACTAACCTATGCTAATCCTTTAATCAATAATAGCATTGATCAAAACTTCAGTCAGAGTCATATCCTCCATCTGATCAATCGTTACCGTATCTACAATATCGAACTTAGCCCCAGCATTTTGCAGCTCATCATCTAATATTTTTAAGAATTTAGTTGCCTGGAGATCATTCCCGATTTGGATGAAGGAAATTGCGAGTTCTTCATCGACATCAATACGCCGTGATGCTTCTATAATCACCTTCATCACAGCTTTCCGTTCATCAGGCTCCCCATCAGTGACCACTAAGATGGTTTCTCCATTTTCTTTGGTTTGGCCACTAGCCTTACGTTTAAAATAGTCGTTGGTGGCATCGAGTAAAACACCAGCTAAATCCGTGCGTCCCGATGGTTCATTTTCTTGGAATATCTGTAGGACTTTATCTGCGGTTACATTGTCGTAGCGTTTAAAGCGACCAGCAAATACATAAACGGTGATGCCATCTGGATCTAATTCTTCACATTTATTGGCTAAGGCAAGGGTAGACTCCTGCATGATTTGCCAACGGCTTTTTCCACCCAGTTGGTCCCTAATCGACATGCTGCCACTTTTATCGATGATTAAGGTGTAGTCACGTTGTTCGAGCATTGCTAGTCTTACCCACTATCATCATACTCCTCTAGGGTATCAAAATTATCATTTTTGACTAGTAACGCGGTTGGGTATAGATAAATATTAGCTATCAGCATTCAGCTATCAGCATTCAGCTATCAGCATTCAGCTATCAGCATTCAGCTATCAGCATT
>NZ_CEYLVT010000019.1:4752-8852 GCF_982860115.1 Moorena sp. | reverse complement strand
CAGCTATCAGCCATTGGCCTTGGCCTTGGGCGTTGGCCACGCTATGGGAATGGCCAGGCTACTAGATCGGTGTTTTTGAATAAAATAAGCTGACCGCTGACCGCTGACCGCTGACCGCTCAATGGTTACAGAGTTATATCGAGATTGAGTGATTGATACTTAGGCTAGACATTGCCTACAGAAACTAGTCCTGGCAAAGTCTCTTTGAGGGGTTGCCAACGGAAATAACGATCCCCTCCCATCTCTAGGATTACTTTGACTCGTGGTTCTTGCTGGGGCAATGTGGTTAGATAGTCAACTTCTTGACTAGATAGTATATTTCCTTCAATAATCCACAGCACCAACCCTTTAGAGTTGGGAGATAGGGCTGACAGTTGGTAGTTTACCAAGGGCGGCAGGTAGTAAACATCACCGACTGCAGATGATTTACCCATATTTTTCTTGCCCAGATGAGGAGGGCGAACACCGTGAATTCCAGTGAGATAAGCGGCTGGATCTCCTAGTCCTTTGGCAGTAATGGAAACGGTGATATAGCCAGCAGCCCGCAAACGCCGCTGATAACGACCTTCAAACCCACCTTCTAATGGTGCATAAACTGCCAATGCACCAGACTTTTCTAGTGCCCGGATGAATGACTTGCCGGTGGTGATCAGTGCCATTGCTACCTCTGCTTCTGCTTTAAGTTTTGTGAACTCCTGTCAGCCTCTTATTATAAAGGACTGTTGGCAAATTCCCTCGAAGATGGTGGAAACAGAGCAAGATATCGCGGGTTGGGGCAACACTATCACAAATATGACCGGTTATCAACAATCAATAAGGATTTCAGTATAAAAAACCTGATCACAATTGCCAAACTGAAAAAAATTATACTAGAGATAGGAGGCAAATTTACATAGATCTAGCACATGGCATTCATAGTATCCCATGGATATATAGTATGTTTTCCGGTCCGGTGATGTCCTACCTGTCCGACGGTTCTGTTTGATAAAGCTATTTTCTTTGATCGCAACTAAGTATTAGAAAACTAATTATGGCTCCTTCATCCAGCATCATGAAAGCTGTTGAGCAGCTAGACTATCGCGTCACTGTTGGGGATGTTGCTGCCCAAGTGGGTTTAAACATCCATCAAGCCGAGCAAGGTTTACTTGTCCTGGCCTCGGAAGTAGGTGGACATTTACAAGTGGCCGAGTCAGGGGATATTGCTTATCTGTTTCCCAAAAACTTTCGCGCTATTCTCCGCAACAAGTTCTTAAAGCTACGGTTGCAAGCATGGTGGGAAAAGGTTTGGGGTGTTCTGTTTTACCTGATTCGGATTTCCTTCGGGATTTTCCTACTGCTTTCCATTGTATTGATGATTGTTGCGATCGCATTTATTGTTCTGAGCCTCAAAGCTGGCAGTGACAATGATTCTGACGGAGGAGGCGGAGGAAGTAGTCGTTCTGGTGGTGGCGGTGGCATCGTGTTTTTGCCCCGTTTCTGGATTGGACCGGATCTGTTTTGGTGGTTCAACCCATCTTACTCCCACAATAATTATCGACGGCAACGGCAAAAATCCCGTTCTGGCCGAGAAGATAGTGAGATGAATTTTTTAGAGGCTGTCTTCTCCTTTCTGTTTGGTGATGGCAATCCCAATAGTGATTTAGAAGAACGTCGCTGGCAAACCATTGGTACTGTGATTCGCAATGCCGGGGGGGCGGTGGCAGCGGAACAGATTGCTCCCTATCTTGATGACCTTGGGGAAAGCTACCAGCGGGAGTCGGAAGACTATATGTTACCGGTGCTAATCCGATACGACGGACGCCCGGAAGTTAGCCCATCAGGGGATATTGTCTATCACTTCCCTAAATTGCAGACAACTGCTGCCAAACAGAATCAACAACCGGTGCCAGCTTATCTTCGTGCCAAGTTGTGGCAGTTTTCTCTGGCAACCAGTAACCAGATTATGCTGGCGATTGGGTTAGGGAGTGTAAACTTCGTTTTAGCCTTAGTCCTCGGTTCCTTGTTGCAGGGGGGTGAGATTGCTGCACAGCTAGGAGGATTTGTAGTATTTGTGGAGCTAATTTACCCTCTGTTATTGGCTTATGGGGTAGGATTCTTGGTCATACCGTTGCTTCGATATTTCTGGGTTCAGCGGAAAAAGAAACAGATTGAAGCAATGAATCAAGCACGGCAGGAAAATGC
The DNA here is from genome assembly GCF_982860115.1 of Moorena sp. Taxonomy (NCBI): domain Bacteria; kingdom Bacillati; phylum Cyanobacteriota; class Cyanophyceae; order Coleofasciculales; family Coleofasciculaceae; genus Moorena; species Moorena sp. Next base: position 6,671 of record NZ_CEYLVT010000019.1, on the reverse strand, counting down.
GATCGCACTTAATCAGGCGGATGAAGCTTTACAGAACAAGATTGCCTATGCGCAACAGTTTGCCGATCAAAATGTGATTCGCGAAGACAATTTGGTTTATAGCAGTGAGAAGGATTTATTGGATCAGGATATAGAACGGAAAGATCAAATTGATGCCGAGTGGGAAAAGCGCTTAGAGTTGGGATCTACTCAGAATCTTGATATAAATAACTAATTATAGCGGTTTTAAATTGGGTGAGGTACAGATTCCTGGGTTTTAGGGAACAGGGAACACAGAACAGGGAACACACAATAGGGAAAAAATCCTGTGTAAGCTGGCTGGGAGGGCGACATGCAAGCTGAAATCATTACTGGGTAATAATTTTAGCCCATAAGTTACTTAATCGGTGCTCTTTCCGTTGGCGAATTAAATTCGCCAACGGAAAGAGCACCTGAAAGATACATGGTGTTTTGGGCGCTCCATTGCAGGTAGTTATAAGGGTTTAAGCTTCCATAAAATGAATCGAGGGTCAATTTGCTGTATCAAGCCGCCATAGCTCATTGGCATCAAAGCCTTATATAGTGGGCTTTTTAGAGTTCATGTTACTCCCCCCTCAGCGTTAGTTGACACGATTGTTTTAAAAAGGTATTGTATTTGGGTAAAATAAGGCTTGGTCAAATTATTGGAGGTAACCATTAAAATTAATGAGTTTACCGCTACTAATGAATTTGCAGGCTTATCCAGAACCTGGTCGTCAATAATACGGATAGCTTGATCACATTCACCATCGGCCCGGAATGTCCAGCCGACTTGACTCTATCGAAATTCATCTGCTGAGCAGCTATTGCTGAGTCCTCTACTAGTAGAAGACGTTGGTGATTTTTGCCATAGTCTCGGTTTGTTTTTAGGTTGCGGCTGGCTAATAATGTTGTGATTTTGTTCTTCAGGGTAAAATAGATGAAAAAACTCAAAGTACTTTTCTTAGCATTTTTTGTTTCAGTTACTATATTCATTTCATTTCTTTTTTTAAGCCCTTTAAAACCTGCCTATGCTGATCAGCTAAGAAGTGATATTGCCTCTGGCAATAATATAGGTGGTTTGGTTTACATGCATCTCTCAACAGGTAGTGACTTTGATAACCAAACTTGGGAGGTAGCTGGTAATTTGGGACTGCCAGGCTACACCTGGGTAGCTGATTTTAATGGTGATGGAAAAAGTGATATTGCCTCTGCCTCTGCCACTGGAAATAAGGTTTACATGGCTCTCTCAATAGGTAGTGACTTTGATAACAAAACTTGGCATGTACCACTTGGTCAATGGGGACTGGCAGACTACACCTGGGTAGGTGATTTTAATGGTGATGGAAAAAGTGATATTGCCTCTGCCGATGGAAATAACGTTTACATGCATCTCTCAACAGGTAGTCGCTTTGATAACCAAAGTTGGGAGGTAGCTGGTAATTTGAGTATGTTAGGCTACACCTGGGTAGGTGATTTTAATGGTGATGGAAAAAGTGATATTGCCTCTGCCAAAAAAGGTAACGTTTACATGGCTCTCTCAACAGGTAGTAACTTTGATAACCAAACTTGGAAGGTACCTCTTAAATGGGGTAAGGCAAACTACACCTGGGTAGCTGATTTTAATGGTGATGGAAAAAGTGATATTGCCTCTGCCTCTGCCACTGGAAATAAGGTTTACATGGCTCTCTCAATAGGTAGTGACTTTGATAACAAAACTTGGCATGTACCACTTGGTCAATGGGGACTGGCAGACTACACCTGGGTAGCTGATTTTAATGGTGATGGAAAAAGTGATATTGCCTCTGCCTCTGCCACTGGAAATAAGGTTTACATGGCTCTCTCAATAGGTAGTGACTTTGATAACAAAACTTGGCATGTACCACTTGGTCAATGGGGACTGGCAGACTACACCTGGGTAG
>NZ_CEYLVT010000019.1:0-4652 GCF_982860115.1 Moorena sp. | reverse complement strand
CTACACCTGGGTAGCTGATTTTAATGGTGATGGAAAAAGTGATATTGCCTCTGCCAAAAAAGGTAACGTTTACATGCATCTCTCAACAGGTAGTAAATTTGATCACCAAACTTGGGATGTACGAGCTTTTCAATGGGGTAAGGCAGGCTACACCTGGGTAGGTGATTTTAATGGTGATGGAAAAAGTTAGTTGGTAGTGCTAAAAAAGTGGCGTTGCTGAATAGCGAAATGGTTTAACCAGAAAATTCAGGGTAAACGCATCTTAATTTTAAAATGCCTACTGGATATGAAATTGACAAGATAAGTATTTTGGCTTATTAAGTTTTAAATCTTTTCTTAGTAAGACTTATATAATTTAGATGCGTTTGCCCTGCCATAAAATTGTCTTGATGCAAAGCGCGAGTGGGGTAAATCACGGTAGTTGTCATAGTTTTGGGTCTGTGTGCGTAACCTGCGTCCGTACCTTGTAAGCTCCGTGGAACGGCAGTCCCTAATGGGGTAAATCACGGCAGTCGCTCATGGGGGTAACCCCCTTTGGCGGCGCTGCCTCCCCAAGACAGCGCTGCATGGCTTTTATGCAGATCGAGGCGCGTTTTTTCATCCTAACCACGTTCACCTTTTGATTCTATAAATTGTCGTCCACATTCTTTACATTTATATCTTTGTTTTTCGATTTGATGAGCCTATTTATAATTTTTGTTGCTATGACATTTCGGGCATTTCATGTTTTTTTTATAAAAGCATTCTTTGGATCAGCAACGCCATAATAATTGCTATATAGCTAATAATTTCAAGATACAGGAATTAATATATCAGTAATTACTGGAAGATGAGCCGAACCAATATCACGGCCAGTTCTCATTTTGATAACCTTAATATCTCGACTGATTAAACAGTGGTCTACAGGAATCGCTAACCAAGGGTTTGCTGGTGAAAATTGTGATAGGGTTGGTAGAATCCCAAACCCAGCACGAGCGTCACGCAATCCCGAACGTTGGATTAGACGTTTATAGTAGGGTGACCACATCGTAACGTTTAAATCACCAATTAGCACCACTGGTTTTTCAATTTGTCTTATATAATCCCCAATCTCCTCTTCTAAATCTTGATTGCGCCACTGCCAACCTTGCTCTCCCAAATCCCCTTGCTTCCAAAAATAAAATTGTGGATAGGAGTGAGTAACAATTACTGAAGCGTCTGCTCCAGCAATGCTTAAATCTAATTTGACTAAACCACGAGATTTTCCGTGTTCCAGAATTTCTGATTCTTGTAATGGTACACGACTGTATACTTCGATATTAAGTTCTGGAATACTTATAGTATAGGGTAAAATATCCCTTAACTCTTCTAATTGTTCCGGCCAAGGGTCTTTGGCTTCTAAAAAAGCAGCAATGGTGGGCTTTTCTTCTTTGACTAGGGCAATAGCATCATCATACCGTCTATTGGAAAACGAGACATTGAACAGAAACAGACCCATGGGTTCACCAGAAGCGCCAAAGCTTAGTTTAGGGATATACCAAGGAAAGATTTCTGTCAAGTTAATCAATAAGCACAATAATGTGACTATCAACCAACGTTTGCGGCGAGTTAGGGCAAAATAAATTAATGGTAACAGCCCTAATCCCAGATATTGATGTTTAAAATGAGTCGTGAATTCTAAGTAGATATTATCTCTAAAAAAATAGCTAGTTACGGAGAGTAAGGTAACAACAATAGTTAAGATTATGAATAACGATAAAATCCAGTTGTTTAATATCTTAAGCAATGGATTATCTATTGATGTAGTCATAAAGTAGATAGCAGTTTTAAATAGGGTGAGTTACGAAAGTTGTGGATTGTAGGGAACAGGGAACTCAGAAGTTTCGTGATCTGAAGTTATCTACTCCCGTCTTGATGCAGTCGCTCATGGGGGAAACCCCCTTTGGCGGCGCTGCATCGCTACTCCCTACTCCCTATTGCCTATTGCCTATTGCCTATTGCCTATTGCCTTGCGCGTAGCGCCATATCAATCAATCTGGGATAGTTGAGCACTAGAGTAATAGTGACTCAAAATTTGTAGGTAATTCAATCCCCGACGGGATAAGTTGTAGGCTCCCCACTGACTTAACCCCAATCCGTGACCATAACCACGACCGTTGAATTGGAAACCATTTTCGGTTTGAGACACCGTAAACAGCCGACTTTTCAGACCTAGGATTTTGCGTAATTCCTTACCCTTAATCGTCTTTGTATTGCTACTGCCTTCTACTTTAAGAGTGATCACCCTGCCTCGGGGTGTCCTTTCCACTGGGGTCATGGCGATAATATTACCAACACCACGAATCTTCTGGCTCAGTTGACTAGCAGAAAAGCTTTTTGTCCACTGGTAGACTGGTGTGCCCTGATCGTAATCAGGTACACCCTGTAGGTAAGGAATGGGTTCACTCCACCAAATATCCTCTACATTTTCTGTATGTCCTCCAGAGGCAGCATGGAAAACAGCCAGAATCACTTTATTACCATGAGTCATTATCTGTCCAGCTGTGGAATTAACCGCTTGATGGGTGGTTACTGTTTCGCTATTTAGACCTTTGTAAACTTGCCAACGCTGGGTATCCCCTATATCGTAGATATCGCTCTTGGATTTGCTCCGCTGATGGAGCACATAAGAACGAGCTGCTACTGCTTGGGCTTTCAAGGCTTCTATCGGCCAACTAGGGCTCATTTCTGCGCCAATCACACTATAGAGATAGTGTTCTAAATCAACATGGTTGACTGCTGTTAACTTATTGTCAGAACTAACCAGTCGAGTGCGTCCCCGGTACCAGCGATCGCCTATCCAAACATAACCATTGTCTTTCGGTTCAATCCAGAGGGATTTCCCTTGCCACTGACCTAACTTAATTCCACTACCGTTAGTTTCCGCAGTCATACCCGCCATGGCGTTTAAGTCTCCCACCGCTTGACCTGTCCCATCTCGGACAATGGCTGTGGTGGAACTCCCCAAGGTTACCTGTTTGACACCTTGCTCAACCGCTATCCGCAGTTCTACCGCTGCCTGAACTGGTGCAATGAGAACCATCCACAATAAAAAAGAGAGCCACCAATGACGCCCTCCTAGAACAATGATTGACTTGAGCATAGTTACAATAAAGATGGGAAAGCCTTTTGATGCCATATTCACTAGTTACTGATTAGTTATACGAAGAGGAATCTTCTTGTCCTGATTAACAGCGATTCCATCTTACTCTCAGTTGTTCCGCTCAGACTTCTGTTGTTGACCACCCACGGGCAAGATGCCCGTTCCACTTACCGGGTCAAACAGCTAATCCTTGATTTAATTTTATAAAGAAAAAAGTCTCATACTTAGTTGCTGTAATACTTTCAAGCCTCGTAGGGAACCTCGAATTAGTCTGGTAGCTGCTATTGGTTGCTTTAGCATACCCATGGCTAAGGGGAAGGGTTTCAGTGACCCATCAGCACTAATGGCTGGGGTGAGGTCTGGCATATTATCGTAGTAGCTATCATCACTAATCACTCTTACCATTGCTACAGCAAATCCTTTGGCATTAAGTACCGATAGGGTAGCAAATCCTTCCATATCCACTACATCAGCTTGGTAGCTCTGACCAAGTTGACGCTTTTCTGAGCTCGACCAAATTATGCGATCGCTACTCAATCCCCTGACTAAATTAGCCTTGTTGCCCAGTTGCTGCTGAACTAAGCTAGTCAGTTGGCTGCAGCACTGTTGCACCAGTGGTTGAGGTCTATCTTGGTTTCGGTCGATAGCAACACAATCGTTATACACAACAATATCACCAACGGAATAGTTAGGAGATAAGCTGCCACACAATCCCATTACCAGTACTTTAGGTGGGGAGTGCTTGGGGAAATTTGTTGGTGTTTGTAACCATGTTTCTAGATACTGAGTTACAGGCTCTGCTCCTATCGGAATAGATAGAATCAGAGGTAATGGACGACTAGTAATCTGGTTGATTCCTCGACAAATTGCTTGATATTCTGCTCCTTGGGGAACAAGAATGATCGTGACCGGAATAGTTAGTTGGGAAAGGTTCATAATTTAGGAAAGGGAACAGGAATAGGTAATTAATTTCTGTGTAGGTGCTTACATGTTAAATACATCAAAAAGGCCAACAATTTGGGCAACAGCTCTAGTTAGTTTGATCTCAATAGGACTAATTACGCCCCAGCCCACAGTGGGACAAACTACCATTGCCCAACAACAGGAATCAGCACAAGCACAACTAACCAAAGCTGAGCAACTGACTAAACAGGCATGGGAACTGAATGAGCAAGGGAAATACTCCGAAGCGATTCCCCTCGCCCAGGAAGCTTTGATAATTCGACAGCAAGTGCTCGGGGAAGAACACGCAGATGTGGCAAATAGCCTCAATAATCTGGGGTTACTCTACCAATCCATGGGAAGGTACCAACAGGCTGAACCCTTGTTAACCCAAGCCTTGGAGATGTTGAGACGGTTGCTGGGGAACGAACATCCTTCTGTGGCAACCAGCCTCAATAATCTGGGGTTACTCTACCAATTAATGGGAAGGTCCCAACAGGCAGAACCCTTGTATACCGAAGCGTTGGAGATGAGGAGACGGTTGCTGGGGAACGAACATCCTTCTGTGGCAACCAGCCTCAATAATCTG
>NZ_CEYLVT010000018.1:60072-61064 GCF_982860115.1 Moorena sp. | reverse complement strand
CTGTAGGGGGGGAGGGACTTAGTATTAGAGAGTTTTGACACAAGGTCACTCCTCCAAATAAAACTAAACTAAGTATCCCCAAGGTCCGCCAGTAAACTCTAAAGGATTTTGGTTTTTCTCTAGTCAATTCTTGATTCTTAGGGAGTAGTAAACGAACTCCAGCAACATGAGCTTGATTACCCCAGCGTCGAATTTTGTCAAATTCAGCTTTTGCTCCCTCCAAATCACCACGAGCAAATCTGGTCATACCACGACCATAAATCAGCAGCTTTTTAAATTTAGATAGGGGCTCCGCTAAGGTTTCTACCACAGCAGCAATCCGGATTAGATCATCCCGGTCGTGCTGATATGCTCGTGATAGGGCTAATCCTAATCCCTTCGCTGATGCTTTTGGTCGAAGATAAGCCTGGGCTGTCCACCGTTGAGCTTGGGCAAAGTCCTGAATATATGGGTCATCGCTTTCTAGTTGCGGCTGGATATAGACTAACAAAAACTCAGATAACTCTTTAATACGCTGTTCACCAAAATTGTGATTATCTTTGAGATAATTCAGCAGCATCTGCCGGATAGTTGCATCCATTTCATAGATTTCTAATCCCACTTCTTCCCAAAGACCAGAAAATAGTAAATCTGTTACAGCTACCCAAGGAATATCTATCCCTCTCCCCTTGACATCTTGCTGAAAGTTTGTCCAAATACAGTACAATAAGTCAGGGGTAATCGCTAATGGGAAAGCAGCGTGACAAGCTAGTAAAAGATGTGCCTCTCCAAAGCGTTTTTTAAAGGATTTAATCTGTCGGTGGATAGTGTCAGTTTTCATGGTTTCATGTTAGCTAGCAAAGAGAACAGGGAATAGGGAACAGGGGGAGCATGTCACTGAAATTAGGTACATAGATCCCCCCTAACCCCCCTTAAAAAAGGGGGGGATTAGATTCATAAGTCCCCCTTGATAAGGGGGATTTAGGGGGATCGGTTTGTCGCTCATATGAAGT
>NZ_CEYLVT010000018.1:53913-59972 GCF_982860115.1 Moorena sp. | reverse complement strand
AACCTCAAAGTCCCCCTTGATAAGGGGGATTTAGGGGGATCGGTTTGTCGCTCATATGAAGTATGGTTATAAACCTCAAAGTCCCCCTTGATAAGGGGGATTTAGGGGGATCGGTTTGTCGCTCATGGGAGATAAACTTAATATATTTATAATCAAAATACCTTCAGTTTACTCATCGAACCCGCAAAACATTTATTGCATTTTGTAAACCTTCGCGACTGAATTCAAACATTGGTAGCAAGGGTCTAATCTCACCAGCAGTTGTCCCATTCCAACGGTTGCACGGCATGGGATTAAGCCAAGCCATGGCACGCACGTGCTGTTTGAGTTGTCCTAGAAAGGCTTTGGTCAATTCAATCCGCTGAGGGTTAAGTCCACCACGAGCAGCACCACCATCGCTAAACATCAAAACTACAGTCCACTGCACAGCAAGCTGGGAGAGAATCATGGTAATGGATTCTGCTTCAAGCTGATCACGGTCGTGATAGAGGTAATCCACTGGACAATTGTGAAAATAGTAGATAGTGGTTTTACCCCAGCGTCCAGCTTGTAAGGCAGTTTCTGTTAGCCGATGGGATAGTCGATGAAAGGGTATCATTGAGCCACCTTGGTCGATTAACAGTAATAGCTCCGTACGATTGACCCTAGGGGAGATAAAGACAGGCTCTAGCAATAGACCTTGCCGTCCAATCTGGTTAACGGTTGCTTCGATGTCTAGTTCTGTCTTAGCTCCTTCCCTGACCAGACCCCGCAAGTAACGCCAGCTTTGTTTCATTTGCCTACGGGTAACGGGACAGTATCCTGTAGTGATCACAATGCGATCGCTAAACCCTGGCTTAGTCTTACGAGAACTCTGCCTTACTGTTTTCGCTATTTGTACTTCATCTACTCCCGAAATGATTAGTACTGGCTTAAACAGCGTTTCTTGGGGACGATTGCGAGATTTAATAATGTCCCGAAATACCCATATAGTCAATAAATATCCTCCACCTATAGTTAGGATAACTGGCCAATTACTCAATAAAAATATCGTATTATTTTCACCAGTATTTGGAATAAAATTAGGGGCGTTAACGTTAGGATCTTGGTTTTCTGGAGCTGGTTTTTCTGGTGTGCTTTGTGCTTCTGGGTTTATCTGATTTGTTTGCTTTGGAGTAATGAAATTCCCTATAATAATGCCAATTCCAATAAGAATTACTCCTCCTATTAACCAATAACCAAGTCTTGGGAAATAGTTATTTTGCTTTTTCTCAATCTCGCCTTTGGGCAACGTATCGAAATTATCTAAAGCTATACTAGTTGGAATAAATTCTTTAATAAATTCGTCAAAGTACTTATCAAAAATATGCTTTTCTTCTTGCGACTTCACCCATAAGGTACAGCACAAACGTGCCAACGCTTCCCGGTCTGGAATCCCAAAACCAGCCTGCAATGCCCGCAATAAGGCTTCATACTCACCAATTCCCAAGGGTAAGCCAGCGTCTTGCAGTTTTTCAAACAACTCCATTAGGGGTAAGTCATTGACCTTCATAGCCTTTTTGGGTTTAGATAGCGCATATGGTCATTGACGCTTTTCAGCAATACACCAGGATAGGGGAGTTTTCCATCCAATTGTGCCAAAATTTCATCGGTGGGATGGCGGCGCAGTACCTTGAACCAATCAATTAATTCGCTAGTACTAACTTTTTTACCAGTATTCCCTTTATGCTTTTCCATTTCCCGACGCAATTCCTGAAAGCGACTTACAGTCTTCTTCACTAGCATCTCCGGTGATTTCGGAAAATGAGCATTAAGAATGTCAATTAACTGGTGATAAGGAAACTCAACATAATGAAATAAACAGCGCCGTAAGAAAGCATCCGGTAAATCTTTCTCGTCATTGCTGGTAATAAAAACAATTGGGGCTTGGTTGGCTATTACTTCCTCACCGGTTTCATCTACAGTAAATTGGCGTTGATCAAGTTCCATTAATAAGTCGTTAGGAAAGTCAATATCCGCCTTATCAATTTCATCAATTAACACCACTGTCAGGGTTTCACTCCGAAACGCATTGCCTAAGGAACCCCAACGTACATAGGTCTCGGGATTACTAATACGGGGGATATCCTCTGGTTTAATCATGCCGGTTGCGGCTAACTGGGCATCCCGCAAACGAGCCACAGTATCATAGGTGTAAAGACCATCCTTTGCCCGAGTAGTGGATTTGACAGCCCAGACTCTCAAAGGCAACAAGTTTAGTTCATAAGCCACAGCATGAGCCAAGCGGGTTTTACCACATCCCGGTTCCCCTTTCAGTAACAAAGGGCGTTCCAGGTAGATCGCTAAATTAACTGCTTCAATTAATTCCCGACTAGGTAGATAAGGGTACAACAATTGTCCCTTGCTGTCTCGTTCTCCAGGCTGCGGTTGTAGTGCTGGATTACCTGTATATTCAGGTTTTGGGTTGTTCAGAGTCTCCACCGTTGCTTTACGTCATTAAACCAATCAACGCCACAGCGATCGCATATTTCTGCCAGTACATACTCGGGAATGCCATTATCACTGTTTTCTAGAACGACTTTAACAGTTTCATCGACCTCATGGGTAAATTCGATCGGTAATTCCTCAGATTCTCGCATCATCCAGTCAATCAATTCATCTTCATCAAATTGATTAATCTTGGGAGATTTGACTGGCATCTGGGGTTGAGTACGGTCTATTTTATCAGAAAATATAGCATCCAAATTCCCCACAGTGCCTTCGTAGTCTACTAAAAACATCAATAATTTGAAGCGACTGGCACTAGGGTTAACCTGGCGAGCGTTAGTTGCCAAAGGTGTCCAGAACTCACGGATCAGTTGATCTAAATAGGCTTCTGGCATCACATTTACATCATGGAAGACCAGTAGCACATTCTGGGTTTGCCAGTAGCGATAAACTCGTTCAGTAATAGCAGTAACTGACGCTCCCTTTCTCCACAAACCAACCTGATTACCCAGTTCACGCCAAAGGGTTTTGATATCCGTTCTGCGAGCTTTTCTCGCTAAATTAACTTTGATAACTTTGCCATTAATAGTATTAGGAAGATGTTTTTCTACTAAGCGATTCAATAACCAACGTTGTCCGTAGTCTGGATCGCCATGAATTAAAAAAGCCGCGACAGACTGTGTTCGGATTAACCTAAAAAATAAGCGTTCCTGGTCCTCGTAACCAAGCTTTACTAATACCTTATAAAGCTGATCACCATCTAAAACCCGCCAAATTCTATCAAGGGCACCAATGGATATGGCTAAACCAGTTTTACCATCCCCTTGTCGATGGCTAACTACTCCCAAAAGCTCACCACTAGCTTCATCCACCACCGGCGAACCACTATAACCACGCTGTAGCCCATAGTCATCAACAATGTGCAAATCCCAACTTTGAATTCTTTCCCCTGATTGTTTCAACTCTAATCCCACTTGCTCCCCTAGGGTACCGTGCAGTGGTCGGATTAAATGGTCCTTAGCAAATAATTGAAAGCCAGCAGTTAGGAAAGAGTTACCCTTCTCACCAAATCCTTCTTCTCGGTGTAATTCTGGCTTATTCCAAAGTCCATCTACTCTCAACACTGCCAAATCCAATCCATGATCTTCCCCAGAAGCAATCACCGTGCCAGGGATGCCATCAGCTTTGACATTCTCTGGCCCACCAACCTCTTTCACCACATGAGCACAAGTCAACAAGAAAGCGGTGCCACTAACCTGGCGAATCACAAAACCAGTGCCAAAACCAGTGATTTTAGGGTCACAACTGGTAATTAAAACCACTGACTGCTGTAGTTCTTCTGGGGTCATTCTTTAGGAAAGGGAACAGGGAATAGGGAACAGGGAATAGGGAACAGGGAGTAGGGAGTAGGGAGTAGGGAGTAGGGTATCAAAAATTATCACAATTCCTATAGGAATTGCTAGTAATTAATCAATTAATCTTTGGGTTTCAGTACCAGTTTCACTTTCAGGTTAGCATTTGCCGTTGACTTAGTAATATATAAATTACCTTCTCCTTCAAAACTAAACCCCAATTCTACCTCAGCCTGTTCAATATCCATCTCCTTATTCAGCTCTTTCCAAGTCTGAGCAATGGGCTTGCACGTCTTCACCAAGAGCGGTCTAATCTTATCGAAAGTAGCACTAACTTTATCAGCAAAACCACCAGCGATAGGTTCGACTTGATTCCCTGGTACTTCTACTTCTACTAAAGTGCCATCTTCTAATTCAATCAGTTTAGTTGCCATTACAATTTGCTACCTTAAGTTTATATAGGTTAAGTTATCAGCTTAAGCGCTACGCGCACGCTACGCGAACAGCTTTGAGTTATTATCTATCATATATATAGCAATTATACGACTTGTGAGGTACAAATTTCTGGTTTTTAGGGAGCAGGGAGCAGGGAGCAGGGAGCAGGTAAGAGGGAACAGGGAACAGGGAACAGCACAAAAATTATGTGTACCTCATTAGGTTAACAAAATCTATATCTCGGTTGTAAAGTCATCGATTGCCGATTCCCGACTCCCGACTCCCGACTCCCGACTCCCGACTACCTAACAAATTTGTTACAAAAGTTTTTAAAATATGTTATAATAAAAGATTATTTTGTGTTAGTATAAAAATGTGGCCATTAAACGTCCACGGGAAGAGCCAGCCCACAGATTTTCGCGGGTCTCCGGCTGGCTCTTGGTCCCCATCTAAGGAGATACATAAATTATGTCCTATTCTGAACGCCTTCATCCGTGGGTGATAGTTCGGTTATTGCCCAAAATGCAACGAGTGATTGTGGCTCGGTTCCGCAAGCGGTCGGATGCAGAGGGTCACTTGCAGGCACTGAAACGACTGATGCCCGATGCTCAATTTATTATTATTTTTGATTTAGGGAAGCCGATGGAACAAGACTCTGAAGACTCTTAGGGATTTGGGTGATTCGTGATGCTATAGCGCTGCACCCAAGTAAGGATTAAGCTATCAGCTGACAGCTGATAGCTGTTCGCGTAGCGTGCGCGTAGCGCTTAAGCTTACCTATTTACGACAAAAACTTCAAACCTAAAAACAAAGCAGCAATTGTTCCGGAAACACAAATTTCTCCTTGTTCAATTTTTTTCATAACTTCGTCTATAGGTACCAAAACAATTTCCACCTCTTCCGTAATATCTAGATTTTGGATACCCGATGGTTGAGCTTGCTCCGCCATAATTAAATGAATTGTATTGGTATCTTTTACCGGATTATCATATAAGGTTGCTAAGGAAACCATATGCTCGGAAACATAACCAGTCTCTTCTTCTAATTCCCTAGCAGCTGCCTTTAGACTATCTTCTTCCCTTGAGTTGAAACCACCCCCAGGGAGTTCCAATAAAATTTCTCCCACTCCATGGCGATATTGACGGACAAAGACAACATTGCGATCGCAAGTAATTGCCAGTATCAGCACAATATCCGGTCTAACATTGATGAAGTAGTCATCAACAATTTCACCACTTGGCAATTCTACTTCATCTTGCCTAACTCGACACCATTTATTGTCAAAAACCAACTTTGATTTAAGGGTTTTCCATGGCTTTATTGAATTCATTGAATTACTGAATAATGACAAAACTATCAGTTAAAGTATTAAGGGTGTTCGCGTAGCGTGGCCAATAGGCCAAGGTTACAGATTACAGGTTACAGGTTACAGGTTACGGGTGGTAGGTTACAGGTTACAGGTTACAGGTTACAGGTTACAGGTGGTAGGTTACAGGTGGTAGGTTACAGATTGGGTTACAGGTTGTATGTAGGTTAGAGGTTAAACGTTGTCGGAACCGGTTATCTGGCAAACCTATTCCTCATCATTGTCCTAGTAGACTTAGTAGAGTATAACCTTGGCCTATTGGCCACGCTACGCGAACAAGCTACCCTACAAGGGAAGCCTCAGGCGAACAACCAACTCACCTTGGCCTTTGGCCACGCTACGCGAACAACTAAACAACCTTCCACCAACTAACCTCCAACCTTCCACCAACTAACCTTCAAGCTTCCACCAACTAACCTTCAACCTTCCACCAACTAACC
>NZ_CEYLVT010000018.1:40477-53813 GCF_982860115.1 Moorena sp. | reverse complement strand
TCCAACCTTGGCCTATTGGCCACGCTACGCGAACAACCAACTAACCTCCAACCTTGGCCTATTGGCCACGCTACGCGAACAACCAACTAACCTCCAACCTTCAACTAAATAACCATATACTAAATAAACAATGCGTATTGGCGTTGAAACCTTCACGGTACATAAGCGGTTCCCTTTAACCATCAGTCGTGGCACCACCTCTGAAACCACCAATGTCTGGGTCAGGATAGAACAGGAGGGTATTGAAGCGTGGGGCGAAGGGTCTCCATTTTCCCTAGGAAAGGCAACTAGGCTCAGCAGTAGCTCGTCAGATCTAGGCACAGAGGGTTTCCTGCCCCCCACCCCCCATAAGCAAACTACTGAGATTCTGTTGGAAGCCCTAGAGGTGGTTATCCCGATGCTGGAGGCATTTAGTCCTTGGGAACACCAACAAATTGAACGGGTGTTGGAGGAGGTACAGGTGCCATCAGCAGCTTGGGCGTCTATTGATTTGGCAATACATGACTGGTTAGGGAAGCGGGTGGGATTGCCCCTCTGGCGGCTGTGGGGATTGAACCGCCGCCGAATTGTACCAATTTCCGCTACGGTAGGCATTAGTGACCCAGAAAAGGCCAGGCAACGGGTGCAGGAATGGATTCCCATTACTGGTGCTCATGTACTGAAAATTAAATTAGGTTCACCTGAGGGGATTGCTGCTGATCAACAGATGCTGCTGGCCATTCGAGATGAGGCACCAGAAGCCGAGTTGAGTGTAGATGCCAATGGGGGTTGGAGTTTGGAGGAAGGGGTAGAGATGTGTAACTGGCTGGCGAGTCAGGGAGTGAAGCATGTCGAACAACCCCTCGCTCCGGGAAAAGAGGTTGATTTACCCCAGTTGTATAAGCAATCCCCTTTACCAATATTTGTGGATGAAAGTTGCAAGACTAGCCAAGATATTCCGCCATTGGCAAACTGTGTCCATGGTATTAACATCAAACTAATGAAATCTGGTGGGTTAACTGAGGCAATACGGATGGTGCATACCGCAAAAGCTTGTGGGTTGCAGGTGATGTTTGGTTGCTATTCTGACAGTACTCTGGCGAATACAGCAGCTTCTCATCTTTCACCACTGGCAGATTATCTAGATTTAGACAGTCACTTAAACCTAGTAGATGACCCCTTCACAGGGGCAACCCTACAAAATGGGCATTTGATACCGAATAATTTACCAGGACTGGGGGTGAAACGCCGTGAATTTAACCACTAATCGGCGTATTGCGATTCTACTCCATGAAGGGATTTTTGGTTCAAAAGGCAAAACCGGACTGACTCTGTTACGGTACTGCCCAACTGAGATTGTAGTAGTTATTGATCACGAGTCTGCTGGGAAGTCTTTGTCTAAATTAACTGGAATTAAGGTTAATGTCCCGATTGTAGATTCCGTATCTGCTGCCCTGGCTTATCAACCGGATATCCTAGCCATTGGTATTGCGCCCTCTGGGGGAGCATTACCAGAGCCTTGGTGGCAGGAGGTGAAAGTAGGGGTAGAAGCAGGGTTATCCATTATCAATGGTTTGCATACTCCCATGGCATCTGACCCAGAATTACAGCAATTACTGCAAGACGGTCAGGTAATTTGGGATATTCGTCGGGAACCGAAGGGATTAGGAATAGCAAGTGCTCAAGCGCGATCGCTACCTTGTCGGCGCATCTTGACAGTAGGTACAGATATGGCTGTGGGCAAAATGTCAGCAGCTCTGGAGTTATATTTGTGCGCCCAAGGTCAGGGCATACCATCGAAGTTCCTAGCCACTGGTCAAGCTGGAATTATGATTTCTGGGGATGGCATTCCCTTGGATGGGATTCGGGTAGACTTTGCTGCTGGTGCTGTGGAACAAATGGTACTGCGCTATGGTAATGACCACGACTTATTGATCGTAGAAGGGCAAGGTTCCCTGTTGCATCCTGGTTCCACAGCTACTCTACCGCTAATTCGAGGAACTCAGCCCACGGGATTACTATTGGTGCATCGAGCCGGACAGCAGTCTGTTCGTAATCATGACCATGTGCCGATTCCCCCATTACCCAAAGTGATTGAGCTTTACGAGACTGTTGCTAGTGCTGGTGGGGCATTTGGTCAGGTTAAGGTGATTGCGATCGCACTTAATACTGGCCACTTGGATGATCAAGCTGCCCGGTCGGCCATTGAACAGGTACAAACAGAGACTGGCCTACCTTGTACCGATGCCGTGCGATTTGGAGCAGATGTATTGTTGAAAGCAGCAATGGGTAATGGCGAGTCGGGAGTCGGGAATCGGGAGTCGGGAATCGGGAATCGGGAGTCGGGGTAAGACAAGAATTTACTGTCCCTATAAACTGAATGTTTCCCATCTCCCCATCTCCCCATCTCCCCAACTCCCCAACTCCCCAGCCTTACAAGGGTAGGTTTTTTACAAAGGGGCGAGTAGGTAGTTTTATTACGTATAAATTACTAAAAATATGTATCAAAATACACACTAGTTTCCGGGATAATTCTCCCCATTTCCCGCTTTTCCCGATTCCCGATTCCCGATTCCCGATTCCCGATTCCCGACTCCCGACCCAAAGGTAAAAAACCTACCCCTGTGAGAACTCCCCAGCTCCCCAGCTCCCCAGCTCCGGATTAATCTTGGCGTACCTGGCATACTGAAAGAAGGGGGCAAGTAGCAACTACTCCCAGGAAATCTTGACCCAGCAAATTCTAAACGTTAATTACGTTAATTCAATCCAATGAAACGTGAATCCAACAGTTCTAATGGGATACCTGAAATTAATTACACAACCTTAGCGATTCTTGGTGGGGTTTTTGTCTTGGGACTGGGAGTTGGTATTGCTTTTAGCTCTGGTGCCACTCTCAATCCAGAAAACGTTGCCTCCCGTGAAGTAATTGACCGCAGCGCACCAAATCCAGAGCTTTGTATTCAGTATGGTGCCAGTGCGATGGTGACGGATATGCAAGTTTTCGTGACTCTCAATCCCTTTAATGTGTATGTGACCCAGCCCAAGATGCGACCTGGGTGTGTTTTACGTCGGAATAACTGGTCAATTCTGGAACAGAGGAGGCTGATCTCATCAGAACAGGTCCGGGAATGCAAAAACAGGATGAATACTTTTGGTTTCACTGGTGTGCTTGAAGGTACACCAGAAATTCGCTGTATCTATCAAAACGATGCAACCGGTAACTTATTCCTTAATCAAGGCGGTGCTAGCGGACCACGAGAAACCGATCAGTTTTAAACTTTGTACTGGTGTAAGATATCAGCTTAGCATTAGTATTTTTATCATACTGTTTGCGTCAATTCTTCTCCCCTGCTCCCTGCTCCCTGCTCCCTGTTCCCTTCCCGATTCCCTATCCCCGATTCCCGATTCCCGATTCCCGATTCCCGATTCCCGATTCCCGATTCCCTCCAATCAATATAGATAAGGAAATCAAACAATTTCCTTATCTCGATTTTATAGGTCTTTAATGAGCAGAAGACCAAGAGCGAACTTCGCCTAAAGTCACAGGAATTAAATCACTAACATCAATGGTAAAGCGGAAGACTTTCTTAGCTCGACGGTTGTTTTCTGGGTCAAAGAATTTCAACTGCACATCCCAACAATCACTATCCATCCGACAGAAAGGACTGCGCTGAACTACAATACTATCTAATTCCATTCCAGCTGCTACTGCTTCAGAGAACGCTTGAGCTGCTTGGAAAGCGTTTGTTGCCGCAAAATTCAGGGCCCGGTCTTGAGAGGTTTGTCCTAAGTTACGGAGATCATAGTAAACCCGGTTGAGGAAACTGCTGAGGCTTTTGCGCATTTGCTCATCATCTGCCTCTGCCTGTTGACCCCGTACCGCTTCCAAAGCAGAAGCAACCATGGTATTCACCCTCCAACCATAGATGCCACGAGGACTTACCGGTTCAACCACTGGAACAACTTGCCCAGAGAACAGTTTTACCGTTCGTCCCGTTAACCGTCCAGGGATACTGACCCGTTCAATGTATTCCTCAGAATTTTCTGCTTGTACTTCCCCAGAGAGCAATTCCTGAAATGCAGCATACACATCTCTGGCAAAGGACCCCGAAGGTTCGAGGGCGTAAATGGGAGTCAACTCCATATTCAGCGTCCAAATTAAGGACTTGGCTTCCGAGAGATTGGCCTGCAGATAGTCCACCATCTGACGGGCATCATAGGGATTTGCTGGCACCTGAGTCCCTTCAATCTCATAAGGTGGCATCAACTGTTTGAAAGAGTCGCGCCTTGCTTCGCCTCCAAAGTCGTAACCGAGGGTTCCGATCACATAAATTATATCGCCACCACTGGCTTGAACGGGCTGGCTGGGGGTAATCGCATTTGCAGTAGTGTTGGACATTGCAGAGATCTGGTGATTTGTGGATACAGAGGTCGCGGTGACCGGGGCTTGTGTAGAGTGAGGTTCAGAAGCAATAACAGCAACCTGAGTCGGTTGGGCAGGGGCTACCGCTGTCTCAGTTGAGGAGGCCGCAACGGCAGGTTTAGCTTCTGTGGGATCAACAGCTGAAGTTACCTCAGCACTGAGTAACCGTTGGGGGCTAGTTTCTGGTGTTCCGTCACAACCACAGCCCGATGCTTCAACGGTTGAGAGTTCTTCAGATTCAGACATGGTTTCTCCTGTTAAATCAGTAAACGCCCCAGCAACATTAAGCTCTCCCACCAAACAACGAGGACGCTGATCGTTTTCCGGTAGGTTACAGGGTAGGGCTGTTTTTAGCAAGGCAGTACGAACTTTTTGGGGGTCAGGTTCTTCACCCCGTTGCCGTTGCAGACTCAGCAAAAGTGCCGCAACTCCACTGACAATGGGGGTGGCAAAACTGGTGCCACTGAGTCTGACTGTACCAGCTCCGGGTTTAGCTCCCAGAATATTCTCTCCCGGAGCCAGAATCCCTTGGTTTTGATAGGTTTGACCCCAATTACTCAGTTCTAGGGGTTGTCCCTGGCCATCCGTGGCTCCAACTGCTAGGACAGCCGGAAGGGCAGCGGGAACGTGTAAACACTCACACCCGTCATTGCCCGCAGCCGCCACAATTAATACATTATTGTCTCGGCACAGACGGACAGCCTGTTGGAGCCAGTCTTCTGCTTCACCATAGTCAGTCAGTTGTCCGCCGCTGATATTGATAATATGCGCTCCGGCATTAACGGCCTGTTCAATGGCACGAGACAAATCCAGTTGAGAGAGGCGACGACCTTCATCGGCGAACACAGGTATGACTAAACCCTGGCAGTTTGGGGCAATCCCCTGCACGGGAGAACCATGCTGACCCAAAATCAGACTGGCAACATGAGTCCCATGGCTCGACATCCTCCCACTCGGGTTTGCCTCTCCCTGAACTAAGGTTGGCAACCGCTTTAGCCTAGCCCCATCAAAACAAGGATGAGCCTGGTCAACAACCCCATCTAGAATTGCAACAACAACTTGGGAGTCCCCTTTGGTTTTTTCCCAAAGTCCCTGTATTCCTGGGATTTTAGCAATTTCAGACATTGAATCCCAAACTAATTTTGGATTGTTAAGCCATTGGTTAACATACTATGTCCAGTGGTATAGAAAACTGATATAGCCACAAAACTTAATATTTAGGCACTTGCCTATAAAAAAAATATCAATTAAATTAGGATGGGCAAAGTTATATATAATTTTTATCGACGTTTGAGGAAAAATCTTATACTTTTAAGGCAAAAGGCAAAAGGCAAAAGGCAAAAGGCAAAAGGCAAAAGGCAATATTCAAGAGGGGTTTAAAAGAATCAGCCTCAAATCAAATTGTACCTCATAACTGCGATAAACTATATAATATAGCTATAATTAAAAAAACAAAGTGTTTTTGCCCACCCTACAAGCTATTTCCAACGGCCCAGGGCTATAGTTTTTATTAAGGTTTAACTGGAACAGAAGCTAACATAAATTCTCCGACAGAAGACTCTTCATAGTAGTCAATTCCAGTCGCTTTTTGAAATAGATCCGAGTTACCTGATCCAATTCCGCAGGGAGCTAAATTCATACTGGTGGCAACCAGATAGAAGGTTTGATACATAACTCCAACGTGTTTTAAAATCGTTGCATAGGCCATGGATTGATATTTCCAAAACATTCGTCCGAAGCGGGCAGTAATTACGAATACAACCTGGGGCTGATCATGTTGAGCGCTGGCAAACCAGACATCCTTAACTAATGCTTCCGTTTCTGCGGTCGATTTTGAGACTTGACACAAAACATGGTCTAAAGGGTGATACTGATAGAGTCCCTGTTCTAATCCTTGGCAAGCGTTAACCACAGGATAAATTTCCAATTCATAAATCGCACCCCCACCGGGATAGGGACGGTTACTTAGCTCTCCCCGTTCTTCTGTATCGAAGAGTTTTTTCACCCTGGCGCAACGGTATAGAAACTGTCCCAATTGTTCAAGGGTGATCGGGGTTTCGTCATATCGCCGGATCGAACGGCGAGTTTCTAATGCCTGACTCAAGGGCATATCAGTTTGATTAAGTTCCTCTATGTTGGGTTTTGCCAAGGGAATCACGACATCGCTCATCAATGGCTTCACCCCAGGCAAGGGATCAATTTTACCGACATAGGGAAATATGGCACCCAAGGGATTATTATGTCTACCGAGGCGACTGCGGGCATGAAACAACAAATCGTGAAATTCCCAAAACACTAAGGGTGGAGTTGCTTCTTCGCTCTCAACTTCTTCATCTTCTTCAACAGGACTGGCAAAGGATGCAGACAACATCTGAGCCGCAAACAGTAAACTGAGAAACTGTTGGGCAATCTCTTCAGTAATTCCGGGAATTTCCTGACTCAAGCTAGTAGCGGTTTGAGGTTGAGATAACTGACTCACTAAGGCAGGACCCAGCCAGTCGGAAAATTTAATCTTAGCTTTGGTAAGGGGAGATTCTAATACCATTTCCCCTTCGACTTGATGGAGATAGGCGAAGCGAGAGAGGGTAAATGCGATCGCATCCCAATCAATCTCAGGACAATCGAAGTAATAATCCCCTACCATGGGGATAGCGATCGCAAGGGGAGAAAGCTCAGGAGATGAGGGGGGGATGGCGTGACAGATCCAGCCCAGTTCGATCAGACGATTCAGGAAAGCATCGAACTTTTCCCGGACTTGTGTGCCGTCGGTTTCTAGGACTAAGGTTTGAAGTTGTGCAGGGGTGTGGGTTCCCTGTTTAAGAGCATCTAGAGCAGTTTTTAATCCCGGTTCCGGTTGATGAAATGCCAGCTTACGGCTTGAAGATTGGAGCAGAATCTTTCCATCAACAGTGGTGAGGGTAATTTCAGGTTTGAGCGAAACAGTTAAGGATGAGAAAGTCATTATTCCAGTCAGAAGTCAACAGTAGGCTGAACTTAACATTAACCCAAGGCGACAATAGATAACGAGAAGAATTGTTGCGGCTTAGCAACACCCCAGAAGTGTTATAGGTTTTCAAGGTTCAAGACTGCTGATTGAATCATTAGTATGCATTACTACCAATTTTTTTTTCCTAAATTTTCTCAGATGTTAAGGTCATAGCAATATCCTGTTAATATTTGATATAGGCAAACAAATGACAATCGAAATCTACGTCAGCACGGATATTGAAACCGATGGTCCTATCCCTGGACCTCACTCCATGCTCAGCATTGGCTCAGCAGCTTATACGGCAGACAAAGAATTAATCGCCACCTTTACAGCTAACCTAGAACCCTTGCCGGGGGCACAAGGTCATCCCAACACCATGATATGGTGGTCAGAAAACCCTGAAGCTTGGGAAGCCTGCCACGTCAACCCCAAGCCCCCGGCACAGGTAATGGAGGCATATCACGCTTGGCTACAAGCATTACCCGGTAAACCGGTCTTTGTTGCCTATCCAGCCACCTTCGATTTTATGTTTGTCTATTGGTATTTGATCAACTTTGTGGGAGATAGTCCCTTTAAGCATTCGGCACTAGACATCCGCTCCTATGCCATGGCATTCCTAAAACGAAACTATAGTGACTCAGGCAAGAAAAACCTACCGCCTGAGTGGTTAGAAGAGATGCCCTTGACCCATGTTGCTCTTGATGATGCCATTCAACAAGGTAAGTTGTTTTGCAATCTCTTACAAAACAACTTACAGCGTGAACATTGATTTAGCTGTCTTACTAGGTCAAGGGATAGGGGCAGAGAGCGTTAGTATAGCGAGGGTCAGGATCAAGTATTGAGACCCTCAATATAAGCCTTAATAGTAGGTAGTGCTGTCATCTTTTCATAGAAGAAATTGTTGACAATATTCATGATTTCTGATTGAATTATTTTTACCTGGGGACCAAGGGGAACCCCCTCCTCTTGACGACTGATACAGCGGGATAGACGCAGGAGAGGACGTACAATCTCCAACTCCTCTTCCCCTTCCAAAACCTTGATAACTGCCAGAATCAATTCATCAGTCTGATCGAGAATATGATCGATATCAAAAGAAGTATTTTTTTCCGTGGCTTCTTGAACAGTTCCTACTAATGCGTGGACTTGATAAAGTAATGCCGCAGGTTCGTCAAACAGTTCCCGGAGAAAAGCAGCTTCCTCATACTGTCCATTCAGCCGGAATATATTGTACATGCGTTTGGCGGCTTTGCCATAGTTAAGATGACCTTCCTTAACATATTTTTTAACTTGCTTTTGCAACGCCGTCACGTAATCATCCATGACATCAGTAGAGGCATGCTTCACCAGTTTCTCAAAGATGGGAGCAGATTGGGCATCTAGGTAAATTTCTTGGAAATAGCCGTCGAGATAGCCATCTAAGGCAGTTATTGTACCATCGGGAGCTTCCCAGGTGACATCCACCACGTTGCTAGCGTTGGCTAATTGACGACGTACTGGATCTGCAATTACCCACTCCAGCTTACACCAACCGGAATAGTCCTTAGCTAACGAATCCCAAGTGATGATAAGAGGGTTCCCTTCAGAGTCCTTCAGTTCAATCTTTCCAGCCACAACGTCCTCAGGAGACCAGGTGATCGGTGAGCCTTTGCGACGCAAGCGTTCATTACAGATTACGTCTTGGGGATAGCCACCAAATTTCACATCCACTAATTGAAAATTCGGTCCTGAAATACTACTGATTACTTTCTCACGCATGATTTGCACAAGAATTTCAGAGGCTTCAAGCCGTGTAGGGGCAATAATATTCACTCGCTCGAAGTAGTCACAGTCCCCAGGGTGAATTTGAACCTTAGATTGAGCCGCTGAACCAGAGAGAGCCAAAGCAGTTTCTACTTTACCAGGAACATCCTCAAATTCGACAATTTTGCCGATGGCACGAAAATACTCCAGGTCTTTTGGATCGAAATCCAACATGCTGACTTTGTGACCGAAAACCCCTGTCTCTTCATCAAGGACAATATCACTACCTTCTGTGGCTTCGGTAATGGAATTCATCCATCGTTCCAATTCTTGTTCATTGATTTGAACCCCCAATCGGTTCGCCGATTCAATGACGCGGTTCCGTGCATCTGCGGTTTGATCTGGTGTTGTAGTCATATCGGATCTGCTGAAGATATATAATTGATTAGCAAGGAGAAGAAAGGTTAAAAAAACCTAAAAATTTGTGGTCTTGCTAGGCTTGTAATGCAAGATCTGAATTCAAAAGCAGTATCAAATGCTGAATTTTGGCTTGCTGCTTTTTCAGAGAGTATCTAAAAAAGTATCATTTATCTGAATGGTTGCAGGAAAGATACCAAATTTCTTTACAATGTTTGTTTTTAGCAATACAGATAGGATGGGAATAGTTCTCAAACAGTTGCAGCAAATCTAGATAGGAGTCAACCCTTAGAAGAAATCTAATCATCGAACACAATCGATGCCATGTCAACAAGCAAGATTATCGTAATGCTATGTAGTTGACATCCTCCCACCACTAAATCGAAGATTATAGCGGTGGGAGGATGTCAATTGAGTATAAGATTTTCTCATAATCCCGTTACCAGGATAAAAAAATAGCAGGTATTGACTCACGTCAGGGCAGCTAGCATTCCTTGGGACAGAAACTACTCAAATCCTAGGAATGCTGTGAAAAAAAACGCCTACCTATACAATACCCTGAACACCAGAAGTGCAACACTTATTGCTACTCTCTACGTAGCAGATAATTTAACTAGACTCTAATTGATTTTGGACTAAATCATAACAATAATCAGCTAATTCATTAGTTCTTTCATTGATTTGCTCCTCTCCCCATGTTTGATAGTTGTTGGCTACAAACTCTCGCGTTAGATGAAACTCTGATTTCTGATAAATTTCTATCTTTTCTTGAAGCAACTTATTATCAGCTTTTTGATTTAAATTATTGCCTAAAGGAAGTAAATTTCCTATCTTACCAATACAATCATCATTTCCAGAGGATTGTGACAATATATGCTCAAGGGTCATATCATCTGGTTTCAATTCTTTGGTCTCTCTTTTGGAAACTTCTATCAAAAAGAAAATATACTGAATGAGTTTTTTGTTTTTTGTATATTTATTGACATATTTTAGTTCTTGAAATTTTCCATTAAAAATATTTTTACTAGGAACTTTGTTGAGCATTTGCTCTTTAAATTCTGTTATTATTTTTGTGATTTTTTTATTATTATTAGCTTCAAAAATCGCTCTTGCCGCTTTTGAATAACTTCCCTCAATTCCTGAAGCACGCATAGAACAAACTGCAGTAAAAAGAAAGTGAAATCCTTCAATAAATGCTAAAATATTTTTCAGATCACTTAACTTAATTAGTTTGGATTCTTTCGCTCTAAATAAACTTAAAATAAAAGGGCGATTTTGGCTCAATTCAAAAATTTTTAGAGCATTTAACGATCTATAAATATCCTTTTCCTCTTGCTGTTTCCAATCATCCCAATTAGGAGATGCTATTTTTATATATTTTTCAGCATCGCTAATCAGATCATCAATAAATTGATTAGCATCTATTTCATTATTATTCCATTTTTCTTTAAAAGCTTTATATACTTTTTCAGCACTTTTATAGGAATATCTTGAAATCCACCAATGTCTAACAAATGTTTCCAAACTACCGAGCCCTTCTCGTGAAGAAATCAAGAATCTTAATTTTTTCCATTTTGTTTTTGCAGTATCATCAGGATGCTGTTGATTAAGCTCTTTAAAAAGCTTATTTTTAAGAAGATCTACAAAACTGAGATTAATACCCCTAGCATTCAGGGTTTCAAAAATTGTATAAGCTTGATCTTCCTCCTTGACTGTAATAAAAATTACCTTAATATAGGACAAAACTTGCTCTCTAATTTCTTTCAAGAGCATTTCATAGTCTGATTTTTTGTCTATGTTAAAACCTTTGAAAAAAGTGGCTAATTTTTTTTGAGATAGGTTATGGTATAGCTGATTATAAGTTTTCAAAAGTGTTTTTTCTTCTTCTGTTTTTGGTTCATTTTTTACTTTTTCAACTTTTACTTTTTTAAAAGCTTGTATGCTAGTTTGAAAAAACGGCTTTGGACTTTCATTTTCCAGCTTAAAATAAGGTTGACCATCACTATTTTTACCAGCAATAAAATTGTAATGTATTGCTTCAGCTAAAATAGTTTTTTCGATTTCAATAAAACGCTCACAGAGGGCAGAGAGAAAAATCGTCAAAGTAGTTAGTCGTTGTTGGCCATCAACAATATTCAATTGTTTGGATTTGTCATCACCAACTAAAACAAGAGCACCAATAAAATGTTCTTCATGGTGAAACTCATGATTGTCTGTAATCTGAATATTCGAGATTATATCTTCCCACAACTCCGTAACTTGCTCTGTTGACCAAGAATATTCTCGCTGAAATCTAGGAACAATATACTTTTTGTTAACTGAAAAAAGTTCATCAATTGTTTTAGTATATGCATGAAGTTCCATAGGTTATGATCTGTAGATTAACTAAAAAACAACATTAATTCATATTGATACAAGCAGCAAAAGCTCTTATAGCAAACTTTTAGGTACGACCCGTGGCGAATTTAATTCTTCATGGATCAAACGCACTTTTGCCTTTTGCCTTGCGCTTAGCGCTATACAACCTTACTATTCCCAAAAAAATATGTCTTAATAACAAGTTACAAAAAGTACTTTACCCGATCAAACATCAACCATCAAGCTTCCAACTTTTTAATCTGTCCTGCTTGCACTGAAAGAATCTGAGACGAATTCAGCCATTGGGAATCAAAGGCTCCCAAGTGAGTAGTAGTAATTAAAGTCTGAAACCGGTCCTGAATAGCATCCAACAATAAATTTTGCCGATTCAGGTCTAGTTCAGCTAATACATCATCTAGTAACAATAGAGGTGGCTCTCCCACCACCTCTTCAATCAGCTTCAATTCTGCTAACTTGAGCGCTAAGACCAAGGTTCGCTGTTGACCCTGAGAACCATAGGACTTGGCTGGGGTCTGATTAATGGTAAACTGTACATCATCCCGGTGAGGACCGACTAGGGTTCTCCCTTGATGAAATTCAGGAATAGAGTACTGTTGGATTTTCTCTAAAAAAGCCTGCTTGACTAGATCAGGGTCATCTTTGGAAAGACTGACATTAGGGGCATAGGTAATATCCAATACCTCTGTCTTGCCACTAATACTAGCGTGCCATGCTTGGGCTAAAGGAGCTAACCGTTTTAGCATTCTCTCTCGACGGCGGGTGACCCGTGAGCCAGCGGTAGCCAGTTGGGCATCCCACAACCCTAGCTCGGCATTGTACTGCTTGGATACCGATGCATCAACTTCCCCTTCTTGTTGAAGTTTACGGATTTTTTTGAGCAAAGCATTGCGCTGTCGCAATACCTGGTTATATTGCTGCAAAATGTAAGCATAAATTGGTTCTAGCTGAGTCAAAATCGAATCGAGCCAGGCGCGACGCCGTTCTGGTGCTCCTCGCACTAGTTCTAAATCCAGGCTAGAAAACTGTACTGCATTGAGAATACCTAAAAAGTCCAACTGCCGACGTAAGGATTCTTGATTGAGAGCAACAGTACGTCGTCCTTGAGTGCGCAAGGTTAATCCTAGTTCTACTGAACCATAGGTTCGTTCTAGAGTAGCCCGAATCTCCGCAATGGGAGTAGTTTCTAAGACCAATTCGCGATCGCGTGCTGACCGATGACTCTTGAGGGTAGAGAGCAACTCTACTGCCTCTAGTAGATTCGATTTTCCCTGAGCATTATTACCCAGCAAAATTGTCTTGGGAGCATCGAAGTTGACCAGGCAATCTCTGTAGTTACGAAACTGTCGCAGGTGTAGGCTCTTAAGGTACATCCATTTAAGGTTACATACAGGTTGGGGGTTAGCAGG
>NZ_CEYLVT010000018.1:40142-40377 GCF_982860115.1 Moorena sp. | reverse complement strand
TTAAGAGGTTTAAGGTTAAGAGGTTTAAGGTTAAGAGGTTTAAGGTTAAGAGGTTTAAGGTTAAGAGGTTGTTCGCCCAAGGCGTCCCTTGTAGGGTAGGTTAGCTGGTTGAAAGTGAGCAGGTTCTAGGTTAGCAGGTTCTAGGTTAATAGGTTAAGAGGCTTAAGATTAGAAGTTTGATCTGAACTGAAAAAAATATCTAACCGTCCAACCTGCCAACCTTGGCCTTTGGCCA
>NZ_CEYLVT010000018.1:6007-39884 GCF_982860115.1 Moorena sp. | reverse complement strand
AACCTTGGCCTTTGGCCACGCTACGCGAACAACCTTCAACCTGCTAACCTTCAACCTGCCAACCTTGGCCTTTGGCCACGCTACGCGAACAACCTTCAACCTGCTAACCTTCAACTTTTCCCTTGCTAAACCAACGAATAAATAATTTTTCCAGCTCAACCCAAACAAATAGTGACGTACTAAAGCCAAGACAGACAGCGAATTCCATCATAGTCAGAGGTTCAGTGCCAAAGAAGTCTTGCAAAAAGGGTACATAAACCAGTAGCAGCTGTAAGAGAGTAGTTACAGTAACTGCCAATAGCAAATAAGGGTTAGAGAATGGGTTTAATTCCAGAGTCATGCGTTTGTTGGAGCGGACTGCCAGGGCGTGACCCATTTGAGCAATACATAGGGTAGTAAATACCATTGTCTTCCAGTGAGGGAAGTATCCGTAGGCAATTGCCATTAAGGTAATGTTGAAAATGGCAAAGACAATACCAATGCGCACCATATAAGACCCCAACCCTCTGGCAAAAATACTTTCCCGAGGACTAAAAGGCGATCGCTTCATCACATCGGGTTCTGCTGGTTCCACAGCTAGGGCAAGAGCGGGTAAACCATCAGTGACTAGGTTCATCCAGAGAATTTGTAAGGGAGTGAGGGGAACATCTGGTAGTCCCATGATCGGGGCTGCGGCAATAGTTAATACCTCACCGATGTTACTGCCCAGGATGTATCTAATAAAGCGACGAATATTGTCATATACTGTCCGACCTTCTTCTGTGGCAGCAACAATGGTGGCAAAGTTGTCATCTAACAGCACCATATCGCTGGCTTCTTTACTGACATCGGTTCCGGTAATTCCCATAGCAATACCAATGTCAGCTTGCTTGAGAGCGGGTGCATCATTCACTCCATCTCCCGTCATCGCAACAAATTTACCCCGACCCTGGAGTGCCTGAACGATTCTGAGTTTGTGTTCAGGAGCAACACGAGCATAAATGCTGACTTGGTCTACCTGTTCCTCTAGATCGAGCTGGGAGAGCTTTTGTAACTCCTGACCAGTCAGTACCTGATCACCGTGATTAGCAATTCCCAAATCCTGGGCAATCGCTCTAGCGGTAAGTTTGTGGTCTCCAGTAATCATAATCGGACGAATTCCAGCATTCCGGCACAGCTGAACTGCTTCTCGTACCTCTGGGCGTGGAGCATCCAACATTCCCACTAACCCCAACCATACCAACCCTTGCTCTAAGGTTTCATGGTCTGCTTCTGGAGCTGATAAGCTCTCTAGGGATTTATAGGCAAAACCTAGCACTCGCAAACCAGCCCCTGCCATCTGGTTATTCTGTTCCAAAATCTGTTGCCGCTGCTCTTCTGTCAAGGGTTGACACCCTAGAGTTCCTCCTGCTAGGTCATGATTATGTACTGATGAAGTACAATGCTCTAACACCAATTCTGGAGACCCTTTGGTCAACATCATGTAACCGGTCAGTTGTTGGTTCTCGGTTGTTCCCGTAGCGTGGCCTATTGGCAAAGGTTGTGCGCCTTCGGCCTTCGAGTAAGGTAGCTGAGCAGGTAAGTTAGCAGGTTGAGAGTTATCTGGAGAACTATCCCACTGACAAATCACACTCATACGCTTGCGCTCAGAGGAGAAGGGAATTTCATCGACACGAGAATACTGTTGATTCAGGGGTTCCTTATCCACACCGCCTTTACCAGCCAGAGCAATTAATGCTCCTTCTGTGGGGTCTCCTAAAATCTTCCACTCCCCCTGTTCATACTGCAAGATGGCATCATTACACAGAGCACAAGCTAGAAGTAGGGGTTCGAGTTCAGGATACTGTTCTGTAGTAATGGCCTGATTGTCTAGGAGAAATTCCCCTACAGGTTCATAACCATTTCCAGTCACCTGAATACTAGTATTGAGGGTATCCACCCGTTGCACAACCATTTTGTTTTGGGTCAGGGTACCAGTTTTATCAGAACAAATGGTAGTCACACTTCCTAAGGTTTCCACAGCTGGTAGTTTGCGGATTAGAGCATGACGGCGTACCATTCTCTGGGTTCCTAGGGCTAAGGTTACAGTCACCACCGCTGGCAAGCCTTCTGGAACTACAGCCACTGCCATACTTAAAGAAACTTCTACCAGTTGTTGGAACACACTCAAGTCCCAACCGCTTACGCCCAAGCCAATGATAATTACTAGTGCTACTAGCAACAGCGAACCGGTTACCAAAACTGTTCCTAGCTGAGACATACGCTGTTGCAGAGGTGTCGGTTCACTTTCCACCCCTTGTAGCATCTGGGCAATTTTCCCCAGTTCCGTATTCATCCCAGTACCAGTAACTAGGACTTTACCTCTGCCTTGGACAACTTCAGTTCCCTGAAAAACTAAATTAATGCGATCGCCTATGGGAGTATCTTCCGATAGCTCCACCTCTACGGTTTTATTGACAGCATTAGCTTCCCCAGTCAGTGCAGATTCTCTGACTTGCAAATTCGATGCCTCGATCAGCCTACCATCTGCTCCAACTTGTACCCCAGCTTCCAGCAACATGATGTCCCCTGGCACAAGCTGTGGACTGTCTATCTCTAAGGTACGACCATCCCGCAGCACTCGTACCTTAGGGGATGCCATATTTTTCAGGGCTGCTAGGGCTTTTTCAGCACGGCTTTCCTGGAGATACCCGAGGATGCCATTGAGAATCACGATTGAGAGGATAGCAATCGTATCTTTGAAGGGGAATTCACTCGCCTTTTCTGAGGCTTGTTGCAGATTGATCAGATCTAAAATCCCGGAAACTATGGCTACTGCAATCAGCATCAGCAGCATGATGTCCTTGAATTGATCAAGGAACATTGCCCAGGAACTGCGCTTTGCTTTTTCCTCTAGTTCATTTAAGCCATAGTATTCCAACCTCTGTGATACCTGTTGAGAGGTCAAACCGACTTGAGGGTCACAGCCGGATTCTGCTAAAGAATTTTCGACAGATTGGGTGTACCACGCTTTTAACGGGTCAGGCAATAAATTAGAATGGGTCAATGGATTCACCGGGAATGTTTGCTTTTAGATGATATTCATTCGATCATAAAAATTTCCTAGGGAGTTTGGAAACCAACACTATAATCGAATCTAGCCCAACAAAATACCACCAGATGCAGCAAGTGAAGATCTGTTGTTCAAAGTCTGTATTCTAAAGATAGGCAGTTGGCGCTAATCCTAGTAATTTAGTTTGTATTTGATCAGGTTTTATTTACTGTTGAAGCTCAACGGTTGACCATTAACGGTAATCGTCAGAGTTAAAATAATTTAATATTGATAGCGAACATTGAAGTAGAAGCCCTCATCCTGGGCATTGTTACTGCGATCATCCAAATCAACCAGAGGAATGCCATAGTCAAGTCGCAGATTGAGCCCTTTCACTGGCTCCACAATTAGCCCTAAGCCAATACCGGCTAAAAAGCGTTGTGACGGTAACGTATTAGGATTGTCAGGGTTATTCCAGACATAACCCATGTCGAAAAACGGAATTAGTTGTAATGCCGGGTCATCGTCTACGTCTCGATGTAAAGTGATACGGTCTTCAACAGAGAATCTTACTCCATTGTCCCCTGCTCTGATATTTTGACGGTAGCCCCTCAGGGATTGACCACCCCCAAGCAAAAATTGTTGGGGAGGCAATAGGCTATTGGGGGTAAGCTGAACTTCGGTTCCCATAATTAAGAAATTATCCTCTGAGAGAATCTGCAACCGCTGTACTTGCCCTACCCAGCGAAAAAAGCGCCCATCAGGTATAGGATCGGGGTTGATAGTGGCATCAAACCAGCCAGTTCCGAGACTCAAAAGCGATCGCAAAAACCAAGTTCCCTCCAAATCCCGACGTAGATACTCTTGTTCAAACTTAATCACGCTCAGGGTAGTCGAGCCATCTTGATCTGGACCAAAGCCAAACCCAAGAGGCTCATCACCCAAAAAAGTCTGACCATCTCTGTAGCTGAATCCTAGAGACAGAGCAAATTCTTCCCGAGGTGTGCGGTACAACGGCTGACGAAATCGAAGTTCATATAGCTCAGATTCTCCTTCAATATTCAAAACATTGAATGGTGCTTGAGTCACCCGATTACGGTCGATCACTGTTCGCAGTTCTAAAGTACCATTTCGGGGATTGAGAGGAAAGCGATAGCCAAAATCAAAAATATTAGACCCGCCAGTGGTCGAACGGCGATAAGTGAAAGAAATTTCATCCCCATTGCCAGTTAGGTTGAGATGCCGAAGATTAAAGCTCATTCGTTCAGAACCAATACTAGGAGGTGAGTAGTTATCAACCCCTACACTGCCTTCAAACGGATTGGCTTCCACAACACGAACAATCAGAATGCTCTGTCCGACTTTTGTTCCTTTCCGCAGGCTGGCTTCTATACTTTCCAACTTTGGGTCAAGCCGTAACAATCGTAATTGGTTTTCTAATTCAGTAGTATTGAATGGTGTTCCAGTACCTAACTGGACACGGCTGCGGATATAGTTGGCATTGAGTCGGCGTGTTCCTTCAACTTCGATCTTTTCTATACCCCCTTCTAGAACACGAATTGTAACAATGCCCTTGTTAATGTCAATGGTTTGCTCGGCCAGAATTGCTCTAGTGTTAATATAGCCTTGCTTGAGGTAAAGCGTAGTAATAGCATCCGCGACTTCTCTTAGTTGATCAATCGTCAGGGAGCGTCCTTGATAAGGTTGTATGATCAGCTTAAACTGCTCTGGTGAAAAGATGGTGCTGCCAATGACTTCAATTTTATCTACTTGAATTGTTTGAGAGTCAAAAGCAGTTAGTCTAGCAGGTGTATTGGGTTTATTCTCTAGTAGAAATGGTTGTTGTGAATCTGATAATATAGGCGGGAATCGTTCACCTATCTGATTTTGATAATTTCCATCAACCAATTGTCCTGACTCCTGAGGGATTTTATTCTCCTGCTGCTTAACCAGAAGGCTACTTGTTCTTAGAGATCTATGATTGCTTGGCAAAGAGGTTAGGGTTACTGCTAGGGCATCATTACAACTGGTACAGGCAATTATTAAATACAACGGTGTAATTTTCTTTGATATAATTATTTTTAATAAATACTTTATAAGCACAATTTCAATTAACATCTGATGCCAAAGCAATCCGATCTTCGAGCGCATCGGGTTTTTTATTCTCCTTGGGTGGGGATATCTAGGGATTTTGGTTGACAACGAATGGTTCAAACGTAAACGCCACTAAAAAGCCTAACCCTGATTAGTTCAAAAATTCCAAAAAACTATCACCATCATCTCTCGCAGTTATAGCTTATATCAAATTGGTTTAATTACCCATAATCAAAATCTCTACCCTGTCTGACCCTGTGGTGGGTTTTCCGGTGTCAGTCTAGCCCGTGGGTATTCATACTGAGTTCCATTCAAAGATAGGGAGATACGGAGATAGGGAGATACGGAGATAGGGAGATACGGAGATAGGGAGATACGGAGATAGGGAGATGGGGAAATTGGCGGAAGAGAAAGTTGTACGTTTGACCGCAACTTGGTATCAAGCAGACTTGAGATGAGTTGTTATTCTCTTCAAACCACTTGCGATCATAACCAATTAATCACACTTGAGGTGCGACCCGTGGCGATTTTAATTCTTAATGGTAAGAGCGCACCTATTGACTCTTGGCAAAAAAATCCCCCGGCTAGTGTCGGGGGAACTCTTTAGAAGTATGAAGTTTTAATTCTCACGTCATTATAGGCAAATGCTAGTTCTTGAACTATATAGCAATAGTTAGTATCTAGCTATAGTGACAGAAACAAGCAATCAACATCACAATGATGGCAGCACTTGGTCGTGCAACGAGAGCCAAATAGTCTTGGCATACCGGAGAGGCAGCGCCGACCTGCGGGGGTTTCCCCCATGAGCGACTGCCGTGGTTTCTCCTAAGACCGCGCTGCATCAAGACAGGGGCTTTGCAGCTTGCGAAGAAACCGGGACTCTTTTGAGGTGTTTATTATAATTGTAATAGCAAAAATTATCGATGTAAAAGCTGATTTGGCTTACCCCACCCAACTTATAAAATATCAGTGAAAATTATGGGTGGGGACTGCAGTCAATGATTTTGTTCAATTGAACACCATATCAGTATGAGATGATGGCGTCTCGCGGATGAACTTCATATGAATTGAGCAAGTTTGCTTGCCATTCGCTGAGACTGCCATGATTGGGTAGTCAATCAGAGCATCCTGCAAAGACATCTGGAAACGGAAGGTACCGTCTGGGTTAATCTTGACCGGAAGTCCATCAATAGTAACGGAAGCATCAGGATCAGTGGTACCATGGATAACTAGATCCGCATCTGCCACTAACAACAATTCAGGAGTTGGAGCGGGGGGAGCAGAATCCCTCAAACCAGCTCCCGACATGTTTGCAGAAACCAACTTACCAATACCCGAAGGGAAAGCATTGGAAGTTATTCCTGACCTCGGAACTTGCTGCATAGAACTATAAAGAGAACCAGCTACTGCCTGAGATTCCCCAGATTGAGTTATGCCAAAGATTTCGCCATAGATAGGGGGATTAGGCATTTCCGAGCTACTCCCATTACCTGTTTGGCTAGGTGGCACAAGTTTTAGGACAGTCTTACCCTGTAAATTATCATTCCAGTTGACCGTGATGAATTGGTCTTCCATCCATTTAGAGGGATAGGCTGGGGGGGCATGGATAGGTTCTGAACGGGCCAGAACTAGCCATTGACTATCTTCACAACGATAACCAATCTCAACTACATAGTCGCGATCGCTAACTGGCATGGGTAGATACCATTCTCGCGCTAGCTCATCACAGGGATATTCTTGGATACTATGGGGACTTTGATCATCCAGTTTGATTGCAGTAACATCATAGAGCCTTAGAGCGAGTTGTTGACCTCCCTGAGAGCGCAGTTCTTTTTTATGTTCATTGGGAATATCCCAATAAGCATAAGACCAATGTGGATCACGAGGCATTAGGACAATCCGGCTTTCACCATAACCTTCTGGTAGCTCTGCTAATCCCTCATCAACAGAAACTAGACTATCACTAGTCGGCTCTTCTTGAGCTAATTCACACTGGCTTGATTCGTCCTTTGCTTGTGCCTCAATTATCGGCGATGGAGTGGTAGACCTTTTGTGACCTTCTATTGCTTGAATTTCCGCCAATAAGCGTGCTTTACGCATTCTGCTGTATCGAGATATACTATATTCACTTGCAACTCTACGTAATTGCCGTAAAGTCATTTCTTCTAGGGGAGTTCCTTCTTTTGCCATGATTTATTTTCTATAGGTTGTTAGGTTGGCTGATAGATTACTGATTTCCATCTTTAGGTGTGACCCGTGGCCGCGAGGGATTGCTCGCGGCCTAGGAGGCGCGCACAAAGAGCGAATTTAATTCTTCAAGGTGCAACCCCTGGCGAATTTAATTCTTAATGGTAAGAGCGCACCTAAGGGTCAAGCGCACCTAATTAAAAAAAGTTTTGGTTGCTCTCAAACTTACCTAAAGTCAGACCTGACTAAAGTTTTTCTCCTTCTTGATTCCCAGATTTTAAAGGCGCTACCCTAGGCCGCGAGGGATTGCTCGCGGCCTAGGAGGCGTGCGCCTTGAGGGAAATTATCCGTCTACTGCTTATTGGAACTTCAGTTATTTGTTATACCTAAAATAGGGTAAAGTCAGCCATCGATAATTTGGTTAAATACTAACAAAGCCACATTTTTATGGAATCCTCTGAGCAACTATATATAACAAGAAATTTTTTGGTCAGGTCAAGGGTGAAATCAGCCGATTTTCGGTAAATTCACGGGTTTGTCAGAAAACTGGGATTCAAAATGTCATGAAACTGTGACATCACTCCTCACAACTTAGGACTTCAGTCATCAATATTATCAACTTAGGCACCATAAATGATCTGTAGCTAAGAAGGATAAAACTCTGATCTACTTATCATTGAAATTCTTTATTAATCATTTATCTCTCAGCCTTGATGATAACCAACACTATATGACTACTTTCCTCAACGGTGAGCGAAGCGTGGCAAGCCAAAGCTAATAGCATCATCAATCATCCACAGGAATAATCATTAGTTTTTCCTTTTCTTTTCAACAGGAATTGACTGGTCAGATATGTTTTTAGCTATCTTACCATCCAACCTTTAATTAACCACTGACCCCCTTGGCGTACTAAGTCATACTTGACTCTTAAGTTGTCATTACTCGAAGCCGCCGGACTCAGCATACCATCTTGATATACCTTTGCTTGCTCCTTGACCGCAGCATCTATCACAGCTTGATTAGGATTCGATGTGTTAGTCTCCACTGAGTTAATTTTGACGCTGTGCTTGTAGATCCGGTAAGAGTTTTTGGTTTTAGCCGCTTTAGCACTTTTGAGCCAAACAGACAGAGCTGGCTCAGCTAAGATTTTATTAAGTTGCCCTACCTCATGTTTTGGTCCAAAGGCAACTTTCTTAGTGTTTAGCCAGGTTTCGATGACTTGCTGAGCCGTTTCTTGATTTAGAGGACCACTCGGAGCAATGAGCCCACTGCCGCTCGGAGGAATCGGGACTGGAGGTTGGTCAAGCTGCACAAAAAGTTGTTCTCCCTCTAAGGGTGGTTTTGAAAAACTTTTAAGAGCTTTATTGAGCAAAATCAGCATGATGCCCAGTCCTAGCAAACCTAAAAGACTCAGGAAAATCAGACGTCTTAGTTTAGTCCCTGGTTTGAATCGCTCTGGTGAATGTTCAAGACGATCAGGGGATGAATGATTTAGACTGCTCCGCTGACTTGAGGAGTCTTTGACCAAAGAAGCGCCTCTAGACCACCCACCTGAGGTGGTTGAATTTTGACTATCCAGGGTTTTGCCTGACTTGCCCCCACCCAGAAAGCTACCTAAGGACTGACGCCTACGACGCCGTCCATGACTCCGCAAGCCTGTTGTGTTTGACTCTAAGTCCTGAGAGGTTTGTGCTTCTGAGCCATTTGATGAGTGGGATATCCCTTGACCTGTAGGCAAGGTTGATACCCCATTAGTGGTATAGCGATCGCTATTGACCCCGTTTTGACTAACACCGTTTGCCAACGCCCCACTTGGCCACCTTGACCCCACCTTCACTGGTTCTTCCGTTGTCTGTGAGCCTTGGCCATTGCTTAGTCTATCTTGCTCCAGGATGCTTTTAGAAGAGCCTACTGTTGCATAGGTGGTTGTTTGGGAAGGTACAACCGTCCACTGATTGCTAGTTTCCTCAGATGAATCTGGTAAATTTTCTAGATAGGCTTGTACTTGATCATCAGCAAAGTATTCCTTCAAAGAGACCTTTTGATTCGCCAAATCCCGGAAGTGGGGAAATACAGATTCTTGTAGCCAACGCTCTCCGTACAGGCATAATCCTGGCAATAAGTCTGGGGAATTTTGAGAATGTTCCCGAATGAAAGCTAGAGGTTCGTATTCCTGGCTCAGTTCCAAGGCACGACTGGCTTCTTCCGTTTGGCCCAGAAGCAGAGCACAAACCCCTTGTTCTAGGTGAACATCCTGCCGCTTACCCAAACGCATCAGCATTTTCTTGGCACGAGCAATCAAAGCCGGTTGTCTGTGGGCAAATCCCCTTGCTAGTAAGGCGTAAACAGCTAGGTATGTAGCAACAGCTGAAGGGCGTCGTGCTTCAGCTTCAAATAATGTTTGCTGTTGGTTGGAGGTAAGATAGCCTCGCAACTGTTGGATAAAGCGGAGAAAGTCATCAATCCCTAAACCAGATTGGTCATTACCAGTGCCATCTATCCCTCGGCGCTCCTGTAACATTTCTTGCAGCAACCGCAAGCCTTTGCGCCGCTCAATGGCTTTGTCTTCTGGCAGGGCTAATAATTCTAAAATCCGATAAGGGCGAAGTTTATAGAGGTCTGCCTGGATTTCCCCTCGAACACTCGGAAATAAGCCTTCTTGTAGGAGTAATTGTTGTCCAGTTTCTAGGGACATAGCTGCGTTTTCATACTCCGCTTGCTGCCATTGCTCTCGACCTAGCTCTAAGCAGGCAATAGCTAAGGCCAAAACCACGTCAGGTCGAACAAGTTGGGAATCCCCCAATTTCCCCTGACTTAATCCAACGCTGTTACCTGTTTCCAGTAACGGTTGCGCCAGTTTTATAACCAGTTCGTATTCCCCAAGTTCTTGAAGAATCAGTAAGCTTCCGAGTAATTGGTCGTTATCAATTTCGATGGTGGGAGTGTGAGCTTCGACGGTTTCACCTGTTACTGTTTGATTAGTACCAGGAGCACCCGCCACTGATGGCTGTTGCTCTTGAAGTTGATAAGCTTTGGAAATTAAGGCAGCATCGTACTCCTCTCTTGTGTCAGGGTCACTCAAAACCCCGTAGGCTTTTTCAAGGAGTGTTTTACGAGAGGCTATTGCTGCTTCCGAATATTCTCGGCGCGGTAGTTGTAAGGTACGATCACGATAGGCTTGGCTGAGCTGTTGGGCTGTAGCCTGAATCGGCAATCCTAGTATGCGGTAGTAATCGAGCGGAATGCGCACGGTTCACTTCCCCAGCTTTTCGAGCAACTGAATGAGTTGATGATAGCCCATATCGTACTCCCTAAACTGGCTATAGCTATTTATCTGTCACTTTAAAAGACACAGTATCGCAGCTAACCGGTTTTGTCGAGTCCCTAAACACTATTAATTCTAGCAACTAGGGTGGATCATCTTCTTTTATTAACTTTAATTAAACTAAACAGTAAAGGAGTAGTGTGATTTTAATTCAATTCAACTTGACCTAACTATCCCCTCTAGGCTTGACCTAGAAGATAAATTCTGGAAGATAAATCCTGTAGGCTTGAGTGAAACTTTATAATAGCTTTGCTGAAATTGGCTAAACAAGTAGTTTGGCTAAATGCCAGTATAGTGTTGGGACAAGTATAGGACAAATTAATGGCTCAGGAAAGAACTTTACCTAAAGTAGAGGATTACAAACCCATTACCAGCGCAGAAGGATTACTCCTTTACGAGGATATGATGCTCGGGCGCTTGTTTGAGGACAAATGTGCTGAAATGTACTATCGAGGCAAAATGTTTGGTTTTGTCCACCTCTACAACGGTCAAGAGGCAGTCTCAACAGGAGTCATCAAGGCGTTGCGTATGGGTGAAGACTTTGTTAGTAGCACCTATCGTGACCACGTCCATGCCTTAAGTGCAGGAGTGCCAGCACGGGAAGTGATGGCAGAGTTATTTGGGAAAGCAACAGGCTGCAGCAAGGGACGCGGTGGTTCAATGCATATGTTCTCACAAGAACATAATCTCCTGGGAGGCTATGCCTTTGTAGCTGAGGGGATTCCCGTTGCCACGGGTAGTGCTTTCCAAAGTAAATACCGTCGCGAAGCCTTGGGGGATGAGAGTGCTGATCAAGTCACCGCTTGCTTTTTCGGTGATGGAGCTTGCAATAATGGTCAGTTCTTTGAATGTTTGAATATGGCAGCCCTTTGGAAACTGCCCGTTATCTATGTCGTGGAAAACAACAAGTGGGCAATTGGGATGGCTCATGAACGGGCAACATCCCAGCCAGAAATTTATAAAAAAGCCAGTGTATTCGGCATGGCTGGAGTAGAAGTCGATGGCATGGATGTAATGGCCGTCAGAACTGTTGCCCAAGAAGCGATCGCTCGGGCTCGTGCAGGAGAAGGCCCAACCCTGATTGAAGCCCTGACCTACCGCTTCCGAGGTCACTCTCTGGCTGATCCTGATGAACTCCGCTCCAAAGAAGAGAAGGAATTCTGGTTAACTCGCGATCCCATTAAAAAGATGGCAAGTTACCTGACAGACAATAATCTAGCAACTCCCGAAGAACTCAAAGCCATTGAGAGCAACATCCAGGAAGTGATTAATGATGCAGTTGAGTTTGCCCAATCCAGTCCTGAACCTGACCCTAGTGAACTATATCGCTATGTTTTTGCTGAAGATTAATTAACTGAAGTAGGAAGTGTGAAGTATTTCATAGTTCACACTTTCTTAGTTAGGGTCTCAATCCTAGGAGTGCCATCGGCTGGTACCCAGGCAATGTAGGTGATACCGTGACCCAGGGCGTATTCTTTAATTTGTGCTGGTGAGCGTCCCCCTAAATCCATTTCTACCCTGACCAAATGCTCAGAATCTCTAAGTTTTTGGGCATAGGTAAAAGCGGTTGCCTCAGCTTCGGGCAATTCTGGCACCACTAACCAATCACTAGCTGGTGTTTGGCTCGGTAGTTGATTACTGGACAGTAAGACATAATGAAGGTCTTCTAGGTTGAGGCAAAAACCAATTCCAGGGTAGTTTTCTCCTTGAGGATGATATAAACTCAGCAATTGATCGTACCGCCCTCCCTGACCTAAAACTCGGCTAGAGCCCTCGCTACTACTGACTACTTCAAAGACAATACCAGTGTAATAGTCAAAGGTTTGTACTAATGTTAGGTCAAGAACGATCGGTAAGGGGCTAGCGGAACTACTATTTAAAAGTTCCACCAGGGATTTGAGATTGGTCACAATCTCGTGTTCTGATGAGTCTAAATCCAAGCTAGCAACCTTTTGCAAAACATCAGCAGGGTCTCCCCTCAGGTCAAACAGAAACAATGCCCGCTCTCGCAATTCTGGGGATAGGGGTAACGTTTCTAGGCTAACCCGGTCAAGATAGGCAATGGCTTGACGAACCTTTTCTTGCATAGGTTTGGGGAAGGGAGACAAAAGCGATCGCGTTAGCCGAGCTTCCCCCAAAATTAGGTGCCATTGTTGTAACCCTAAATCATTAAGACAATCAGCTAGCAACAGCAGAATTTCCCCATCTGCCAACAGCCCGCCAACTCCCAATAATTCTACCCCCGACTGGTAAAACTCTAGTTGACGTCCGTGGTGACCTATAGTTGGTCTGCGAAATACATTGGCATTGTAATAGAGTCGCTGGGGTAAGGATAGGCAGGCTTCACTATTACTGCCAGCAATACGACTAACCATTGCTCTGGCTATGGATGCCGTTAATTCTGGACGCAGCCCCAGCGTTCCTTCCTCAGCATCGTGCAACTGAATAACCGTGGAACGTTCCACAGCTCCTCCTGCCATCAGAGTATCCAACCATTCTAGGGTTGATGTGATAATCCGGTGGTAACTCCAGCGGTGAAATACTTGCTGTAAGTGGTTAGCAATCCAGCGTTTTTGGGTAACTTCTAGGGGGAGTAAATCCCTTGCCCCTGGGGGTGGTTGATGAATCATTACTTTTTCTTTCCACCAAATAAACCACCAAATAACCCACCACCATTAGATTTATTCGACGGTTTCCCTTTAGCTGCTTCAGGCGACACCTTTGACTGGTTACCGCCACTTTTGAGGGTGGATTCATTGATAACCTGTTTGGCCTTCAATGCTCTTTCGTTCTGAGGATTCAATTGCAACGCCTTATTAATGTGTACTTTAGCCATTGTCCCCTTATTTTGCTTCAAATAAGCAATTCCCAATAAACTATGGCAGTCGCTATTGTTTTGGTCCAACTTGAGAGCTTCTCGTAACTCCAGAACTGCCGCAGCAAAATTGTTCTTGACCAAATATCCTTCAGCACGTCGGATATAGCTATCCACTCGTGATACTCCCTTAGGCCCAACCGACTCTCCCTGTGATGTGCCAGCGGTACTAGTCTGACTCTTTGGCTGGGTCACACCAGTTGCTTGAGTTTTAACAGGGGTTGAGACAGGAGTTTTTACCGTTTGGCCCTTACTACTTTTACACATCAGATAAACTAGGTTAAGTTCACTGATTTCGGCAATTTTTGCCAAGGCTTTGTCAAGGGCTTGGTATTGCTCTGATGCTAGGTGGTCAACTGAGCTTCTGTAAAGATTATCTAAATTTGCCCCTGCTTGTAATAATTGCTTAGCCGTTACGCTAGCTAGGGAAATTTTATCTCCTTGAGCCCCTAAGCGCTTACTCAAGTGGCTTAGACTAGCAGCATAGTCACGATGACCTCTAGAGAGCTGTTCATAAGCGGGATTAACCAGCCGTGTTAACAGCAGATTTGCTTGTTTTTTTTCCGCTTCGGTACTGGCTTTGCAACTGTCGGGATGCAAACGTCTAGCAATTTGAAGGTAGCGTTGACGGACTGCCTTAACATCCGCATCAACCGGAATTCCTAAAACTGCGTGGTAGTCAGTGAAATCAAGCTTGAAGAGTCCGTATTCAATTTTCAAAGACATAGGCAACTGTCCCATCTCAACTGCTGCAAGGCTCGTTTCTAGTATCTCTTAGATTAGAGAATCTGGGTTTGTTTGGGTAATAAAAAGCAGCTGCTTCGTTGAAGAAGCAGCTGTAACTAGCTAATGGTGCGACCATAACGCGCACCGCGTCGGCTTTGCCGAAAGGCGCGCGCAAAGCGGTGCGAATTTGATTCTTAATGGTAAGAGCGCACCTATAGTGCAATTAGATTACTTTAATTCTTTCTGTAAGCTTTAGTAATCAAAATCGCCACCCATACCAGCACCAGCAGGAGCATTGTCCTTAGGCTCAGGCTTGTCTACCACAATACACTCAGTGGTCAACACCATACCTGCGATGGAAGCGGCATTTTGGAGAGCAGAACGAGTTACCTTAGCTGGGTCAACGATACCAGCTTCAAACATATCTACAAACTCACCATTGGAAGCATTGTAGCCAACGTTAAATTCTTTTTCTTTAACTCGCTCAGCGATCACCGCACCATTCTGACCAGCGTTCTGGGCAATTCGCTTCAGAGGTGAAGACAAGGCACGAGAAACAATCATAGCACCAGTAAGTTCTTCAGCCTTTAGGTTCTCGTTTGCCCAAGTTTCTAGGTTAGGAGTCAGGTGAGCTAAAGTTGTGCCACCACCAGGGACAATACCTTCTTCCACAGCTGCCTTGGTAGCGTTGATGGCATCTTCCAAACGCAGCTTGCGGTCTTTCATTTCCGTTTCTGTCGCAGCACCCACTTTAATCACTGCGACACCACCAGCCAGCTTAGCTAAGCGCTCTTGCAGTTTTTCTTTGTCGTAGGAAGAATCGCTTTCGTCCATCTGACGGCGAATTTGGTCACAACGACCCTTCACTGCATTTTCGTTACCTTCAGCAACGATAGTAGTGTTGTCCTTAGTTATGGTCACACGACGGGATTTACCCAGCATTTCCAGCTTGGCATTGTCAAGCTTTAGACCTGCATCTTCAGTGATTACTTGTGCGCCAGTTAGAGTAGCAATGTCCTCCAGCATAGCCTTACGGCGATCGCCAAAGCCAGGAGCCTTGACAGCTGCCACATTCAAAACACCCCGTAGGCGGTTGACCACCAAGGTTGCCAGGGCTTCTTTTTCAATGTCCTCAGCAATAATCAGCAACGGCTTGCCAGAACGAGCCACTTGCTCAAGTACTGGCACCAGGTCTTGTACCAGGGTAATTTTCTTGTCAGTGAGCAGGAGGTGAGGTTCTTCTAGAATTGCTTCCATCCGCTCAGTATCAGTCGCAAAGTAGGGAGAGATATAGCCTTTGTCAAAGCGCATCCCTTCGGTAATTTCTAGTTCAGTGGTCATAGACTTCCCTTCTTCAAGGGAAATCACACCCTCTTTGCCCACTTTGTCCATTGCGTCAGCAATCATCTGACCAACGGTCTCATCGTTACCCGCAGAGATAGAACCAACTTGGGCAACGGCTTTAGAGTCTTCTACTGGACGAGCATGTTCAGCAATCTTGTTCACCAGAAACGCAGTAGCTTTATCAATACCACGCTTCAGGGCGATTGGGTTAGCACCCGCAGCAACGTTGCGCAAGCCTTCTTTGACCACAGCATGAGCTAGTACTGTAGCGGTTGTAGTCCCATCACCAGCAGCATCATTGGTTTTTGAAGCTGCTTGCCGAATCAGAGAAACACCAGTGTTTTCAATGTGGTCTTCCAGTTCAATCTCTTTAGCAATGGTGACACCATCATTAACAATTTGAGGAGCACCAAACTTCTTCTCTAACACTACGTTGCGACCTTTTGGTCCAAGGGTGACAGCTACAGCTTCAGTCAGAGTGTCCATTCCCTTTTCTAGGGCGCGACGAGCATTTTCGTTGTAAATAATGCGCTTAGCCATAGGTTTTGAATTCAGTTCCTAAGGGTTATTAAGGTTGAAGGTAAAAGGTTGAAGGTAAAAGGGTT
Source organism: Moorena sp. (assembly GCF_982860115.1). NCBI lineage: Bacteria > Bacillati > Cyanobacteriota > Cyanophyceae > Coleofasciculales > Coleofasciculaceae > Moorena > Moorena sp. The sequence continues at coordinate 23,718 of NZ_CEYLVT010000018.1, read as the reverse complement.
GAAGATTTAAGGGTTCAACTTGTCTGCCTTCAAGGTGTTAGCTGACGACTGCCAAGATGTCTTTCTCTGACAACAAAACGTACTCTTCGTTGCCTAACTTAATATCGGTACCAGCGTACTTTGAGTAAAGTACCTTGTCCCCTACTTTGACTTCGAGAGCAGCGTGAGAACCATCATCGTTGCGCTTGCCAGGTCCGGTGGCTACAATTTCCCCAACTTGAGGCTTTTCCTTAGCGTTATCCGGTAGTAGGATACCGCCAGCAGTTTTTTCTTCAGCGGCGCTTACCTTAACAAAAACTCGATCCCCTAAGGGCTTAACGGTGGAAACACTCAGAGTTACAGCTGCCATATCAGTTTTTCCTCTCTACTTCATCTGAGCCGATTTAGCACTCTCAGCTCCTGAGTGCTAATTTACTCAAAATCAGCAGGAGATGGCAATAAATACCTCTGTACGGGTTCCCGAACTCATAGTAGGTTAACAGATGGCGAATGCACGGATGATATAGCTTTGAGTTATTCTCTGTGTATGCGTATCAGTATGCTGTAGCTTGTACCTGTTTCATTGAAGGTTTGACCTTAGTCCCAGGAATTGCTTAAAACAAGAGAACTGCAACCATATGGACTGCTGATCACTGATAACTAAAATAAGCAAATAGATATAACAGGTATATTCTTACTCTCGCCCTTTCCACTCATCCTCACACAAAAGCCCTAAAACTCATGCCAGCAGACAAAACTGAGCCCTCAGCTACCCAAGCATCTGATTCTGATAATTCTGAAATTTCTGACACTTCGACTTTCGAGGGATCACAGCAAATTACCCTAGCAACTAATGTAAAGAGCTTAGGACTTAATCAAATTCAGCGCCACATTTTCCTGTGTGCTGATCAAACTAAACCCAAATGCTGCTCAAAAGAAATTAGCCTTGAATCCTGGGAATATCTCAAAAAACGCCTTAAAGAGCTAAAACTAGACCAGCCAAAGGATGTTCAAGCAAGTTACATTTTTCGTACCAAGGCTAATTGTCTGCGAGTCTGTACCTCTGGTCCTGTCATGGTAGTTTACCCAGACGGTGTTTGGTATCACAGTGCTACCCCTGAGGTGATTGAACGTATTATTCAAGAGCATATTATTGGCAACCAAGTTTTAGAGGACTATGCTTTTTTAGTTCATCCTTTGCCAGAAACTCTTCAAGCATCTGCTTCAGACTACCAGGCAATGGAAGCAGATCCTCCGCAACCCCAACCAGGTTAACATCCTAATCGTCATGAACCCCACCTTTGCGACGCAACGGGTTCTAAAATCTACTGACTTGGCCAGCTTAGGCTTCCGGGGGCAAAGTTCAAGTTCAGTCTTTTCCCTACCAACCCTAATTATGGTGAGGTAGGATTATTGGTTGGAGAGTTATAGCAGCTTGGTAACTTCCAAGCATTAGAAAAGGCAAGAGGTACTACCACTATTTACGAAAATTAAGCAAGCAAATTATAACAAACGTTACAGTTATGAAGGACAATGCTGTAAGAGAGCAAAAAAAACTGCTGCTGATTGATGATGACCCCAACCTCATATTGTTAGTCAAGGACTACCTAGAGTTTCGGGGATACGAAGTCATTACTGCTGAACATGGGAAAGAAGCTCTGGACATTTTAGAGCAGGATATTCCTGATATGATTATCTGTGACGTGATGATGCCAGAGATGGACGGCTATACCCTGGTAGAAAAGGTCAGAGATGATTCTCGCACCAGCTGGATTCCCATACTATTTCTCTCAGCCAAGGGTCAAAGCCAAGATCGAGTAAAGGGACTCAATAAGGGTGCGGATGTTTATATGGTTAAGCCCTTTGAGCCAGAAGAACTGGTAGCACAGGTGGAATCCTCCCTCAAGCAAGCTTCTCGTCTAATCCTTCACTCAGGTTCTGGTCCAGACAGCACACCCAAAATTAAAGTTCCTTACGATGTTGAGTTGACTCCTACTGAGCTAAAGGTTGTCCAGTTTGTGGCAAGAGGTATGGCAAATCGGGAAATAGCTGAGAAACTGAATGTTTCTCAGCGCACCATAGAAAGTCATGTATCGAACATGCTAGGGAAAACTGGTCTCCATAACCGTACTGAATTAGCTCGTTGGGCAATTGAAAATAGTATGGCATAACGCTCCATACGCTGATTGGTAAATCCTAGAAAGCCAACCTTGACCGTTAACTAATCACACAAGGACTAAGCTCGTGAGCCCAGAAACTATTGTTAACAATCCCTCGCCACCGGCAGAGTCAGCTCCGGCTGGGGGGGCACCTTATGACCTAACTGAATTCGATGCTAGGGTCATGAAAACCTATGGACGCTTTCCTATTGCCTTAGAGCGGGGTGCCGGTTGCCATGTCTGGGATACTTCCGGGCGAGACTATCTTGACTTTGTGGCAGGGATTGCTACCTGTACCTTAGGTCATGCTCACCCAGTTGTGGTAGAAACGGTAATTAAGCAAATCCAAAAGCTAAACCATGTTTCCAATCTTTACTACATTCCAGAGCAAGGGGCATTAGCGAAGTGGCTCATTGACCATTCTTGTGCAGAACGAGTATTTTTCTGTAACTCGGGAGCGGAGGCTAATGAAGCTGCTATCAAACTGGCACGGAAATATGGCCACACTGTTCTCGAGATTGAACAGCCAGTGATTTTGACCGCTCAGGCCAGTTTCCATGGGCGAACCTTGGCAACAATCACAGCTACTGGCCAGCCTAAGTACCAGAAAAACTTTGACCCCTTGGTACCTGGGTTCGAGTACGTACCCTACAACAATATTCAGGCATTGGAAAATGCGATCGCAGATATTGATGAGGGAAATCGGCGGGTAGCAGCAGTGATGCTCGAACCATTGCAGGGAGAAGGGGGTGTTCGCCCAGGAGACCTAGACTACTTCCAGCAAGTTAGAAAGATCTGTAATGAAACTGGCATCCTACTGATTCTAGATGAAGTTCAGGTGGGTATGGGTCGCACTGGTAAATACTGGGGCTATCAGAATCTGGGAATAGAGCCAGATATCTTCACCAGTGCTAAGGGATTGGCTGGTGGCATTCCCATTGGAGCGATGATGTCTAAGAAATTCTGTGATATCTTCCAACCCGGAGAGCACGCTAGCACCTTTGGTGGTAATCCCTTTGTCTGTGCAGTTGCCCTATCTGTAGGAAAAACCTTGGAACAGGAGAATATTTTGCAAAATGTTCAGGTGCGGGGTCAGCAGCTGCGCACCAGACTCTCAGCGATCGCTGATAAATATCCCGAAGTTATTGAAGAAGTGCGAGGCTGGGGTCTAATTAATGGGCTTGAACTGAAATCAAATATTGATCTAACTTCAATCGATGTAGTTAAAGCTGTGATGGAACGGGGTTTGTTGTTGGTACCAGCAGGACCAAAGGTAGTGCGCTTTGTTCCTGCCCTAATTGTCTCAGCTGAGGAAGTTGACCAAGCGGCTCTTATCGTAGAGCAAGCCTTACAAGCTTTAGCTTAACCGTCAACCCTCAACCGTCAAGTATCAACAATCTCGATAATCTTGACCTTAACTTGACCCTCACCTAACTGAATTTGTAGTTCTTCTCCAGAAGCCAAATTCTCTGTAGACGAAGCAATAGTTCCCCCTGCGGTGCGCACTAGTGCATAGCCTCGTTGTAGGACTTTTTGAGGGTCAAGGCTATTGAGCTTTTCCTTGAGAAGTTGACAGTGCTGGTACCCTTGGCTCAGACGCTTTGATGTCACTTGTAACAATCGCTGATGCTGGAATTCAATCGCATTGTGTTGCTGGTGTAGTTGTTGGTCTAGAGCTAGGTGTCGCAATCGTGTTCGTAGATGGTGCAGTTTATGGCGAGATGCCTCTGTGATTTGAGTCACCGCTTGATAAAGGGTAGTCCGCCGTTGTTGATGTTGAGCATAAAGGGTCATCAGTTCTGGTACAGCTTGCTCCGCTGCTGCTGTAGGGGTGTGAGTACTGTAGTCAGCTACTAAGTCAGCTAAGGATTCATCCCGTTGATGACCAATACCGGTGATCACCGGTATTGAGCATTGAGCAATTGCTCGCACCACCCGTTCATCATTGAAACAAGCTAAATCCTCTGATGCTCCACCCCCCCGAGCTAATATCAGTAGTTTGGCTCTGCCATCCCGCTCGACTCGATCAATAGCGTTAACTATTGATGCGATCGCAAGTTCCCCCTGAACCTGAGCTGGTGAAAACAAGACTCGTAAACCAGGATACCGTTGCTGTAGTGTACGTTTAATATCTCCCCAAGCAGCCGCTTGGGGAGAGGTAACCACAGCAATAGTTTCAGGATGAATCGGCAGGGGGCGCTTTCGTTGTGGGTCAAATAATCCTTCGGCTTCAAATCGTTGGCGTAATTGGCGTGAGCGCAAGGCTTGCAACCCCTCACCCGCCGGTAAGGCTTGCCAGACATTCAGCTGATACTGTCCCCGCTGAGGATAAACTCGGAGGCTGCCCAAAATAATCAACTGTTCTCCTACTGCTGGTAACTGCACCAGCTTGCTTAACTGGCTCCTCCAGGCTACACACTGTATAGTAGCCTTGGCATCTGGGTCTTGGAGGGTAAAAAACATCCCTTTTGGATGGTGGTTGCTACTAGAAACTTCTCCAATCACCCAAACTCTATGGAGTTGGTTATCTTCCTCTAACAACTCTTGGATATAGTCGGTTAACCCAGCAACCGACACAATTGCTTCTGAGAATAGGGAATTGATTGTAGATGAGTCCAATGCGCTGAACGCGCCCCTATCAGAAAATCCCACTAGTGCCTTTAAGATAATTTCTTTACAAGCAAGTACTTTTGTACTATACTTTACCCAAGTAACTGATCCTCCTCAGCATTCCTACCCAGCTTAACCAAGCAGTGTTGCAGAAAGCTCAAGGAGCTTAAACAGTTAAAATGGATCATTAATTATAGTCTATAACTCCTTGAGCAACATCCCCTCTCAATCCCCCATGTTTATTGAGGGGGAGAATTAAAACTACAAAACCCGTCCCGATACAGTAAATTTTTTGAGGCATCCATGGCTACCCCAATCACAAACAGTCCCGAAAAAGAAAAAGCTCTGAACCTGGTACTAAAACAAATTGAGCGTAGTTTTGGTAAAGGTGCCATCATGCGCTTGGGTGATGCCACCCGCATGAAAGTGGAAACAATTCGGAGTGGGGCAATTACCCTAGATTTAGCCTTGGGGGGTGGTCTGCCAAAAGGTCGCATTATTGAAATTTATGGTCCAGAAAGCTCTGGTAAGACAACCCTAGCGTTGCATGCTGTCTCAGAAGTCCAAAAAGCTGGGGGAGTTGCAGCGTTTGTTGATGCAGAACATGCTCTTGATCCTACCTACTCCGCCGCTTTGGGGGTTGACATCGAAAACCTTTTAGTATCTCAACCTGACACAGGGGAATCAGCCCTAGAAATTGTGGATCAACTGGTTCGTTCTGCAGCAGTGGATATCGTTGTGATTGACTCCGTAGCTGCTTTGGTACCCCGTGCAGAAATTGAGGGGGAAATGGGTGACAACCAAGTTGGGTTACAGGCGCGGTTGATGAGTAAAGCGCTGCGAAAAATTGCTGGTAACATTGGTAAGTCTGGGTGTACTGTTATTTTCCTCAATCAGCTACGACAAAAAATCGGCATCACCTATGGTAGCCCAGAGGTGACTACGGGTGGTAATGCACTTAAGTTCTATGCTTCAGTTCGCCTGGATATTCGTCGCATTCAAACCCTGAAAAAATCTAACGAGGGGGAATATGGGATTCGTGCTAAAGTTAAAGTTGCCAAAAATAAAGTTGCTCCTCCTTTCCGCATCGCAGAGTTTGACATTATTTTTGGCCAAGGGATTTCCCGCTTAGGGTGTCTGGTGGATTTAGCAGAACAAACCAAAGTCATTCTGCGCAAGGGAGCCTGGTATAGCCACAATGGGGACAATATTGCTCAAGGTCGGGATAATACAGTTAAGTATTTAGTTGAACATCCCGAGTTTGCTGAGAATATTGAGCAGCAAGTACGTCAGGCTCTCGACATGGGAGCAGTAGTTTCCGCTAACTCAGTGGCTCCTATGGATAGCAAGGACGGGGATAGCATCGAAGCAGGAGATGAGGAAGCTTAATTTATTAGCAGTAAGTGGTCAGTGGTCAGGATTGCTGACGGCTGAATCCTGACCACTGACCGCTGATACCTTAATGCTTACAATTCACTTTTCTTGAGTGTCTTGAGTGTACTTTCTAATTAAAAAGCGGTCTAGAATTTCTAACTGCTGAGCCGGAGTTAGTTCAGAAGAGGTTGCTCCTTCAAGCTCTTGCATTTCTTGTGCAGAGTCAACTGATCCAAATACGTCTGTTTCTTCCCCGTGTACAAATGGGTTAGTATCTTTGCTGATCTGATCTTGAGATAAGGATGAGGCAGTTGTTGCTTGATCACTGCTTAAGTTGTTTTCTGCTGCTAAAGCTTCGATTTGGCCTAGGATATCTGAGCTAATGTTCTCTACAGTCTTAGTCTGTTCGCAAAAGAAAAAACAAAAACTAATGCTAGCGAGTTGAACATACTCCCCATCCTGGAGCAGATGAGATCCTTTGACTCGTTTTCCATTTATAAAGGAACCATTAGTGCTCTTAAGGTCAATTAAGTAAAATCCCTGCTTCTGAATGTGCTGAATCACAGCATGATGTCTAGACAAACGCTTCTCGGGGAGCTGTATTGCTGACTGGCGTCCCCGACCGATTGTCCAAATTGCTTGAGGCTGGAGCAGGGTTTGACTTTTACCATTCACTAGGTTAGTCAGCAAATAGGCTTGTTGACCCTGAATGACACCAGCTACATATCGTGTTCCAAACAAGCCAATAGGATGGTTAGTTTTCTCCAGCTAAAGATTTTTTGTCTCGTAGAGTGTATTGATGCTTTTCAATAAAATCTAGACGAGCCTAAACATTTAGTTCACACCTAATCCGAGCCGTTAGAGAGGCTATGCTCACCATAGCTTCCTTAATCTTCTTATCCTACTACTATACCCTGAGATTCCTCTGTGGATCCAAGGAATGTCAAGGTTTTCCTACTAGAATTTTCCTTCTGCCTTATTTTCCAGGCGAAATAGCCAAACCATCAGGATAACTACACCAATTTGCAGAGCTAAGTTAGGCATGGCAGTAGCTACAGGTTGACCAGCAGCTAACTGGGCTAGAAAAACCATTGCACCGATAAAACCAGAGGCACCGAAGGCAATATAGATAAACTTTCTTAAGCCTCGGTAGGGATGTTGGGCTTCTGCTTTTAGCCTGGCATACTTCTCTGGATTGATTTTTTGCCGAGAGACTTTGGGATTGGGGTCAGGATTTTTTGAGTTCGAGTTTGTCATTAATGGTTTACCCTAACTTAGCTGACTGATTTACTATTGTAATATTTGCTATAGTAATAAATTGGTGCCGATGTAGCTCAGTGGTAGAGCATTCGATTCGTAATCGGACGGTCGGCGGTTCAAATCCGCTCATCGGCTTTAGGTAAACATAGAGCTATCAGCTATCAGCTATCAGCTATCAGCTTTTGAATCAAACAGGTAAGCATTGGAATAATGCTGAGTTAAGTTAGCTGACGGCTGACCACTAACGGCTGACGGCTGATGGCTGACCGCTGACCGCTGACCACTGACTGCTTACCCAGCTTTTATCCCACTTTTGAGGATATTAAACGTTAAATAGGAGCCACCTTTAGGTATGATCTTAAAAAAGTATGAAGTTAGTCGTGTCAAAAGCTCAGATGGTTTTTGATCTAGGTTACCAATTCTAGAACTTTCACCATCGGAGCAATGTCTCACCTAGTGCTTCATCTTCCGTATTTCATATCTTCTTGGGAGAACTCAACATGGTAACCCTCAAAATCGTTGTTTATATAGTTGTTAGCTTCTTTATTGGCTTATTTGTGTTTGGCTTCTTGTCAAACGACCCATCTCGTAACCCTAAGCGGAAGGATTTCGAGTAAATAGCGATCGCTCAACTAGAGATAGCCACAGCTCTTTAACACGGGACTATCCACACAAAACCACGCTCTTAGAGGAGGGTGGTTTTGTTTTTATGCATAATTAATAGTATTATCGGCTGTCTTTGTCGATAACCCCTTTGGAACTACAATCGTGGGGATTTAGTCAAGGATTGTTGGTCTGAATAGTAAAACACCAGCCAATTAGTTAAAAATGCCCCAGCCAGTTCAGCCGCCGGTCGTACCCGCAATTATTCAAACCGTTAAACCTTCCCAGACCACTAGCCACCTAGATGAATTATCTCAAAAAATAACTGTTTCGGCACAGTACCAAACAAAGCCAAACCAGGTACTGCTCAAACCATACCCCACAGGAAACCTCAAGATTGAGGCTTTACCAATATTAGGCACAGACAAAAGCGCTGCTAGCTTAGGTTTACCCATTTCCCGAGCAGTGGGCCAGACCTTGCCAAGAATAACAAACAGCCAAGACAATTGGCAACTAGGGCAAGGAAAACAGTGGCAACAAGCTTTTCTAAAACCAGGAATCAAGCAACCACTCTATCCTGATTTAACCTCCTTACTCAAGAGTCCAACTCCAGAAGCACCATCAACTCTGGAACCGGAATTTTCGACTAGGGTTTCTCCTAGGTTTTCCTCGTCGGTTACTTCCGAGACACCCAACGTTAAAGATCAGGAGCAATCGGTTATCTCCAAGGATCAATTGCAGCCACTGAGCCAACCTGATAGCCAACCTGATAGCCAACCTCATATTAAACCTGAGCTAACACCTGAGCCTGGGAATCAAGAAAGATTCTTCGCTGTTAACTCTTACCCCAAACGATGTTCTACTCTCGAAACCTTACCCAGGCCAGATGACCCCTTGAGCATCAGTCCAAATTGCCCTTTGCCATTTCTTAGGAGCAAGCGTATTATAGCTCAAGAGCGGGGGGGAGAGACTAGAGAATTTGAGTTAATCATCCCTGAACAATCTAACCCAGCTTCCCTAGACGAGACTACACCACCATCAGACCAAGACTTGTCTCAACCCCAATCTGGTTCCGAGTTAGATTCCGAGGTTACTGGTCCCACAATTACTTTCGATACTAATGAGCCAGACATACTTGAACTGACTTCAGACCGTCAGGAGTATGACCAAACCAGACAAGTGATTACAGCGGTGGGCAATGTTACCTTGCGGTTTCAAGATGCCTTACTAGAAGCTGACCGTTTGCAAGTAAACTTGCCTAATAAGATTGTGGTTGCGGATGGGAATGTGGCTCTGACCCGTGGTAACCAGGTGCTAGAGGGAGAGCGCTTTGAGTATTATTTTGTTCAAGATACTGGTGTGGTTTTGAAGGCTAGGGGAGAATTTGTCAGAGCAAGTTCAGATTCTGGGCCACCCCCCCCAACTCAACCGGTCAGTCGCCGAATTATTAATAGCCAGCCCTTAACTGGAATTAGTAATCCCGGAGCCTTTGCCGTTCAGTTTGGTGCTCGGGTTATTCCCAATGCTGAAACTGGGACAAGCACAACAACCCTAGAATCCCCTGACATAGAAGGGACTATCAATCGATTCCGCTATGAAGCAGACCGGGTGGAGTTTGACGGGTTAGAAGGAGTTGCTACTAATGTCAGAATTACCAACGACCCCTTTTCCCCACCAGAGTTGGAGTGGCGCACCAGAAATGCTCGATTTCGGCGGATTTCCCCAGAAGTAGACGAAGTAGTTGCCAAGAATCCTCGACTTGCGTTTGATCAAGGGTTTTCCTTGCCTACATTTCGTGAACGGTTTGTGATTGACCGCCGTGAGCGGCAACCGAGTTTATTGGATTTTGGGTATGATGATGACGACCGGGGTGGTGTGTTTATTCAGCGTGGCTTCAAGGTGCTTGACACTCCCTCCGTCAGGTTTACTCTAACACCACAGTTCTTTCTTCAAAAAGCGATTCTTGGAGACAATGATGAAGATGAGAACAATGATGCAGAAGGTGGTGGCGTAATTGATCCGGCTAACTTTGGTTTGCTTGTTGACCTCGATGCTTTCTTAGGTCCACGGACTACACTGGTAGGTTCCGCAGCACTCACTAGTCTGGATCCTGAGGATCTAGAAAACGAATCTCGGGGAAGTTTGCGGCTCCGACAAACTATTGGCACTACTTACCCTCATCGCCTGACCTTGGAATCCAGCTACCGCGATCGCCTTTTCAATGGGTCTTTGGGTTTCCAAACCGTTCAGAGTAGTATTGGGGGTATATTTGAATCACCGACAATTCCCTTAGGGAAAACTGGCTTGACTATTCGATATCAAGCTGGGGTTCAGCGCATTAATGCTAACACAGATCGAGTAGACTTGCTACCTCTGCCACCTCGGGATAACAATCGGATTAATTTGACCCGTTATCAAGGGAGTGCAACCTTAACTTGGACACAACCCCTTTGGCAAGGTAAAACTTTGCCAGCAACTGCTGAAGAAGGTATGCGCTATACACCAGCACCACTGCTTCCCAATATTCAACTGAATTCATCCATTACGGGTGTGGCTAGTGCCTATAGTAACGGTGATTCTCAAGAGTTTCTCCGTGGGAACATTGGCTTAACTGGGCAATTCGGTCATTTTTCTAAACCGTTTCTGGACTATACGGGTTTTAATATCAGCTATAGTGAGGTAGCTTTAGGAAATACATCACCATTTTTATTTGACCGAGTTGCAGATACTCGTATTCTTAATGCTGGTGTTACCCAACAACTCTATGGTCCGTTTCGAGTGGGTTTCCAGACTTCCCTAAATTTAGATACTAATCAGGAAATTAGCACTGATTTCTTTTTAGAGTATTCTCGTCGAACCTACAATATTTTATTGCGCTATAATCCAGTTCAACAACGGGGTTTAGTTGGTTTACGAATTAATGATTTTAATTGGACAGGTGCCACAGAACCTTTTGATACATTTAGCAACAGCTGGGAGGATGATTAGGGATTAGGGAGTAGGGTGTAGGGTGTAGGGAGTAGGGTGTAGGGTGAATAAAATTAAATGGCTCTGATAGTTATCAGAAACGTTAAAATTATTTGTGTGGAAATATAAACCCTACCAAATTAAGCTCCTGGATAGGTTGGGCATCTCAGATGAAGACTCATAAGCATCGGTCAGTCTGTGGGAAATTCAAGCAGCGGTTAAATAACGCCGTTAAACGCTGGTTTAATTTCCCTAAAAATTTTCATAGCCGCACCACACAACCCATATATCCTAATCGGGGAGAGCCTTATGCTCCCTACAAACCTCCCTTAACTACTCAGCCACCTAACCACAGCAATGGCGTAACTAATCATACCTGGCTCCCTGGTCATCGGCTACAAAAGGGTAAGTATACCATCGAAAAGAAACTAGGACAAGGTGGCCTGGGGATTACGTATTTAGCACTAAATAATCAAACAGGCGATCGCATAGTTATTAAAACTATCCTAAATGATGTGCTCCGCCAAGATAATCTATTAGAATATTGGAAAATTTTTGCCAATGAAGCAGTAAAATTAGCCCAATGTAGCTGTGGGAATCCCCATCTAGTATCCTTATCTGAAGAAATCATCCGAGAAGATGAACTTCCCTGCCTAATCATGGAATATATCGAGGGGGAAACTTTATCGGATATCATTAACCAAAAGGGTGTGCTCTCAGAAGAGCAAGCGCTGCTCTACATCGGGCACATTGGTAGCGCCCTCAAGGACATTCATCAGCAAGGGTTGCTCCATCGGGATGTTAAACCTAATAATATCATGGTGCGGAACGATGGTTCTGGTGCTGTGTTGATTGATTTGGGTATTGCCACTAAGTTTGTCCCTGGGATTAAACAAACTTATCTTTGTGCTTTGACTGCAGGTTATGCTCCTCTCGAACAATATCAGTGGCGTTCGCAACTCGGTCCCTACACCGATGTTTATGCTTTGGCCGCTACCTTGTACGTTCTCTTAACTGGACATCAACCAGTAGCAGCTGACGAGCGGAATAAGGGAGCTGTATTACCACCACCAAAGGATTTTAATCCCCAGATTAGCCATCGCATCAATCGAGCCATTATCCATGGCATGAATTTGGAGGCAAGGTATCGCCCTCAATCTATACCAGAATTTTTAAACTTACTGGGTATTGAATTACTAAAGAATAATAACTCTAATAATAGCACAAATAGCACCAATAATCAACCACAGACAATAGCTAAAGTTGGAGACTTTTATCTAGAACGTCCCCAAGATACTGAGTGTTATCAAAGGATTTTACAACCAGGCGCACTAATTCGTATTAAAGCACCGAACCTGATGGGTAAAACCTTACTCAGTAATCGCATTCTTGCTTATGCTAAGTCTAGGGGTTATGGCACGGTTTATTTGAATCTGAATCAGTTACCTTGCCATGACTTGGATGTATTTTTACAGTCGTTTTGTGTGCGGTTTGGTGACAACTTAGGCTTATCAGACCAGTTGGATCAGTATTGGAGTCAACGATTATATAGTAAGGTAAATTGTCAACGATATTTTGAGCAGTATCTATTAGCATCTTTATCCAGTCCTGTAGTTTTGTGTTTGGATGAAGTCGATCGCGTGTTTCCTTATCAACAAGTAGCTGGAGAATTTCTAGGGTTGCTGCGCACGTGGCATGAGGATTCTAAAAATAATCAACTTTGGAAAAACCTGCGGTTGATTGTGGTTTATTCTACGGAAGTTTATATTGAATTGGATATTAATCAGTCTCCTTTTAATGTGGGAGAAGCAGTAGAGTTATCCGACTTTGATTTAAATAACATTCATAGTTTAGCTCATCTCTATGGGCTAGATTTATCCATTGAATCAGGGAAACAATTAAGGAAAATGGTAGGTGGACATCCTTATTTGTTGAAGCTGGCTTTCTCTACTCTTAGTAAAAATTCCAACATGACTATGGAGCATCTGTTAGAAACCGCCCCGACCGAATCAGGGATTTATCGCCATCATTTGCGAGAACTTTTAAATAATCTCATTCTCCATCCCAATTTACTAAACGCTTTCAAAAAACTACTGACAACTACTAAAGCTTTGCGTCTGGATGCTAAGGCAACTTATCTGTTAGAAAGTCTGGGATTAGTCAGAGCAATCGGTAATGATTGTATTCCGAGATATAATTTGTATCGTCAGTATTTTAGTAACAGGATTTTATAGATAGGGAGCGGTCAGCGGTCAGCGGTCAGCAGTCAGCCATTGGCTGAAAAATTAAAACTTAAAACTGATAGCTGAAAACTTAAAACTGATAGCTGATAGCTGATAGCTTCTGTATTCCCTACTCCCTACTCCCTACTCCCTACTCCCTTCCTTATCATGACTAACCAATCAACAATCTACCAAGTTGGGGGAAGTTTACCTCAAGATGCCACAACTTATGCTAAGCGAAAAGCTGATGATGAAATTTTTCAGGCTTTGATGGCTGGGGAATTTTGTTATGTGCTCAACTCGCGACAGATGGGTAAATCCAGTTTGCGGGTACAAACTATGAAGCGTCTCCAGGAAGCAGGAGTGGCCTGTGGTTGTATCGATTTTACCATGATTGGGAAAGAGAATATACCGGTAGAGATGTGGTATTCAAGCTTGATAGTGATGCTGGTGTCTCAGTTTAAGCTATCAGGTAACTTTGATGAAGAGGCTTGGTTTAGAGATACAGAGCACATCGCTCCTTTGTTAGGATTTGGCAAGTTTATTGAATCGGTATTGTTGGCAACTATTCCGGAAACTATTGTTATCTTTCTAGATGAAATTGACAGTATTATTAAATTAGAGTTTAAAGATGATTTCTTTGCCTTTATTCGCAGTTGTTATAACAAACGAGCCGAAAATCCAGTCTACAATCGCCTGAGTTTTTGTTTGCTGGGAGTAGCAACTCCAGCAGATTTGATTCAGGATAAACAGCGCACTCCCTTTAATATTGGTCGGGATATTGAACTGACTGGCTTTACCTTGGAAGAGGCGAAAACACCACTGCTCCCTGGTTTGGTAGGGAAAGTGGATAATCCTGAACAGGTGTTAGGTGAAATATTGACCTGGACAAGGGGACAACCGTTTCTGACCCAGAAGTTGTGTAAGTTAATGGTGGAGCATTCTCAAGCTTCCCCCTTATTAAGGGGGACGGGAGGGGGATCCCATTGCAGCACTACAGTTGTACAGGTCGCCCGTACCCAGATTATTGACAATTGGGTATCTCAGGATAAGCCAGAGCACTTGAAGACCATACGCGATCGCATTCTCAGAAAGGAGCAACGGGCGAGTAGGCTGTTGGGATTGTATCAGCACGTATTAGATCAGGGTGGTATTGCCGCTGATGGCAGTGAAGAACAGACAGAATTAAGGCTATCGGGGTTGGTAGTGGAGCGGGATGGCTGTTTGAGGGTTAACAACCGGATTTATGGCAGTGTTTTCGATCGGGATTGGGTTAAGCAGGAATTAGCTAGACTCCGTCCCTACTCTGAAGCCTTTAGCGCTTGGGTTGAGTCTGGATGTAAGCATGAATCCCGTTTGTTGCGGGGGGTGGCGTTACAGGATGCTCAAGCTTGGGCTAGGGGTAAACGTTTGAGCGATTTAGATTATCAGTTTTTAGCGGCTGGTCAGGAATTAGACCGCAAGGTATTGGCACAAGAAAGTCGAATATTAGCTAAAGCCAATGATACCTTAACTCAAGCTCAAACGAAAGCGAAGCAAACCATGCGGATAGGGGGTTTAACACTGGGTTTGTTCTCAGTTGTAGCAATAATTATTGCTATAGTGACTGGTATCTACGCTGAGGAACAAGTTAAGAAAGCACAGAAAGGTACGCGACTAGAACAACAAGGGGTTAGTATTTTACGAAGGTTACCAGGGGATAATGGTTACTATGGCAATCGAGAGCTTTTATACTCAGCCATGGAGACTGGGCAACAACTATATAATATCGTGAAAGATGGTCGCCCCCTGGATAACTATCCTGCTATTAGTCCTCTCTATGCTTTACAGCAGAGTCTTAGTAAATTCAAAGAAAAGAGAAGATTTAAAGGAAATCAAGCCTGGGCATGGAGTGTAAGTTTTAGCCCAGATGGTATCCTGGCTACCGGATTATACGACAATACGGTCAGACTATGGGATTTACAGGGCAATCAATTAGCAATTTTTGAAGGACATCAATCCTGGGTAAATAGTGTAAGTTTTAGCCGAGATGCTAGGATGCTTGCTTCTGCATCAAAGGACAATACGGTCAGACTATGGGATTTGCAGGGAAAGCAATTAGCTGTTTTGAAAGGACATCAATCTTCGGTCAATAGTGTCAGTTTTAGTCCCGATGGTCAGATACTCGCTTCTGGCTCAGACGACAATACGATCAGAGTCTGGGATTTGCAGGGAAATCAATTAGCTGTGTTTGAAGGACATCAATCCTCAGTCAATAGTGTCAGTTTTAACCGAGATGGTAAGATGCTCGCTTCTGGCTCAGACGACAATACTGTCAGAGTCTGGGATTTACAGGGAAATCAATTAGCTGTGTTTGAAGGACATCAATCCTCAGTCAATAGTGTCAGTTTTAACCGAGATGGTAAGATGCTCGCTTCTGGCTCAGACGACAATACTGTCAGAGTCTGGGATTTACAGGGAAATCAATTAGCTGTGTTTGAAGGACATCAATCCTCAGTCAATAGTGTAAGTTTTAGCCCCGATGGTCAGAAGCTGGCTACGGCATCATACGACAAAACTGTCAGAATTTGGGATTTAAATGGAAAGCAATTAGCACTGTTTAAAGGACATCAAAACTCGGTCAATAGTGTCAGTTTTAGTCCCGATGGTAAAACCCTGGCTACGGCATCAGTGGACGATACTGTCAAACTCTGGGATTTAGAAGAAAATCCATTAGCACTGTTTCAAGGACATACTGATTCGGTAAGTAGTGTCAGTTTTAGCCGAGATGGTAAAACCCTGGCTACGGCATCAGCGGACAAAACAGTCAGACTCTGGGATTTACAGGGCAATCCATTAGCACTGTTGAGAGGACATCAAAAAGGGGTATCAAGTATAAGGTTTAGCCGAGATGGTAAAACCCTGGCTACGGCATCATCCGACACAACTGTCAGACTGTGGGATTTAAAAGGAAAGCAATTAGCTGTGTTGAGAGGACATCAAGACTCGGTAGAAAGTGTACATTTTAGCCCCAATGGTAACAGGCTTGCTTCTGGATCATGGGATGGAACTGTCAGACTCTGGGATTTACAGGGAAATCCATTAGCTGTATTGATAAAACATCAAGCCCCGGTAACTAGTGTAAGTTTTAGCCCCGACGGTAAAACCCTGGCTACCGCATCATCCGACACAACTGTCAGACTCTGGAATTTACAGGGAAATCCATTAGCTGTATTGATAAAACATCAAGCCCCGGTAACTAGTGTAAGCTTTAGTCCCGATGGTAAAACCCTCGCTACGACATCAATGGACAAAACTGTCAGACTCTGGGATTTAGAGGGAAATCCATTAGCTGTGTTGAGAGGACATCAAGACTCGGTATTAAGTGTAAGTTTTAGTCCCGATGGTAAAATGCTGGCTACGGCATCAGTGGACAAAACTGTCAGACTCTGGGATTTACAGGGAAATCCATTAGCTGTGTTTAAAGGACATCAAGACTCGGTATTAAGTGTAAGTTTTAGCCCCGATGGTAAAATGCTGGCTACGGCATCAGAGGACAAAATGGCCAGACTCTGGCCAGTGGAAGATTTAGGTGAAATGCTGGCTCGGGGCTGTAAGTTGCTTGAAGATTACTTTGTGGATAATTTTGAAGCTTTAGAAAGCTTAAGCTCATGTCAAGATTCAGTTGACAAAGTAGCAGTAGCTCCCGGTCTGGTTAAACAAGGTGAGGAGTTAGCGAAAGAGGGGGATGTTGATGGTGCTATTGCTAAGTTTAAAAAAGCCAAAGAATGGAATCCACAGCTAGAAGTCGAACCAGATAAAAAAGCCAAACAGCTAGCAGCACCCGCTAAAGTTAAACAAGGTGAGCAGTTAGCAAAACAGGGTAAATTAACCAAAGCCCTATCTCTCTATAAACAAGCACAACAACTAGATCCAAACCTAGACATTGATGCTAATTCTTGGAACGCACTCTGTTGGGATGGTAGCCTCCATGGATATGCTGCTGATGTAATGGATACCTGTGAAAAAGCAGTAGCAAAAGAACCTGAAAATGGAGGAATAAAGGATAGTCGTGGTTTGGCTAGGGCTTTGACTGGGGATACCCCAGGAGCGATATCAGATTTTCAGGCATTTGTAGACTGGAGCGATGATGATGAGTTGAAAGCAAAACGGCAAAAATGGATAGATGAGCTCCGGGCTGGTAAGAATCCTTTTACGGAAGAGGTGTTGAAGGGTTTACGTTGGGAGTAAGGCTGGTAAGATGCAATAGGCAATCGGCAATAGGCAATAGGCTGTGGAACTGGCATCTTGCCAGTGTCATGCTTATTGTCGGGCGGGCATCAAGCTGTAGAACTGGCATCTTGCCAGTGTCATGCTTATTGTCGCGCGGGCAGGATGCCCACTCTACTGATATTGATTAGGCTGTAGAACTGGCATCAAGCTGTAGAACTGGCATCAAGCCAGTGTCCATAGATTGTCGGGCGGGCATCTTGCCGTAGAACTGGCATCTTGCCGTAGAACTGGCATCTTGCCGTAGAACTGGCATCTTGCCGTAGAA
>NZ_CEYLVT010000018.1:0-5907 GCF_982860115.1 Moorena sp. | reverse complement strand
CTGGCATCTTGCCAGTGTCATGCTTATTGTCGCGCGGGCAGGATGCCATATTGTCGCGCGGGCAGGATGCCATATTGTCGCGCGGGCAGGATGCCCACTCTACTGATATTGATTAGGCAATAGGCAAGAGGCAAGAGGCAATAGTTTCCCTGCTCCCGATTCCCGATTCGCGACTCCCGATTCGCGACTCCCGACCAGTTTTTTACAAAAGTTTTCAAAATATGTTATAATTAAATAATTTTGTGTTATAGTATAAGAGTGGGCGCTGAGACGCCCAGAGTCAAGAGCTAGCCCGGCGAAAGTCCAAAATCTACGGGCTAGCTCTGGCTCCCCAATCACAAGGAGATACTTTCATAATGACCTATTCTGAACGCCTTCATCCATGGGTGGTCATGCGGCTGTTACCACAAATGCAGCGAGTAGTTGTTGCTCGCTTCCGCAACCGGTCGGATGCGGAGGGACATTTGTGGGCTCTGAAACGATTAATGCCTGATGCGGAATTTATAATTATTTTTGATGTCGGGAATAATCCGATGGATGAAGAATCCTAGGAATTTACATCTATGTTTGTGGAACGGGCATCTTGTCTGTTCCACACTGAATGCTGTTCGCGTAGCGTGCGCGTAGCGCATAAGCTGATATCTTGCTTCCTAAAATTGTAATCATCCCTTTATCTGCTTAAACTAAACCTTATGAATACTGAGTTGGCCTTATGGAAAGTCGTCATTAGTTTACCTGAACATCTCAAGAAAGAACTATTGCATTATGCAGACTATTTACGACAAAACTATCCAAATAATACAGAATCTGATCAGGAAAAGATAGAAACCAATCACGGTTATGGTAGTTGGGCAGGTCAAATCATTATGTCAGATGATTTTGATGAACCATTAGAAGATTTTGCAGAATATATGTAAGATGAAAGCTCTTCTAGAGGTAAACATTAAGCGGTCAGCAGTCAGCGGTCAGCGGTCAGTGGTTATTATTTTATTTAAAAGCTGTTCCCATAGCGTGTGCGTAGCGCTTAAGCTGATATAGCTGTTTTCAATGTAGTGAGGTACAGAGTTTATGGTTTTCGGAAACAGGGAACAGGATCCCGATTCCCGATTCCCGATTCCCTACTCCCTTCTATTCAAAATGGCCACAACCGTTGCAGCAACCGCCAACTTTTAACCACTAACTCTTCTATCCAAAGTATAGTAATATCTAACCACTCTAACACTCGTTCTAAAGGATGCTTAATATATCCTTCTGGAGTTGCCTTAGTATCAATGCAGTCTTGATTTGGCTCTAGATCACTATGGTTTCTAGAGTTAGCGATCGCGCCATTTTCTTCTCCCTTGGCTCCTTTAACCTTGTTGCTACCAGAATTAACAACTGCTAGAGGTTGATGTTTATATTTTTTGGGAGTAGTTTTTCCTAAATTAGCCTGAATTTGCGATAGGTCTGGTGATTTTTCAGTCCTGGAATTTGTATTCTGGCTAATGGATGGTATTGGTTTAACGTTTGAGGATTTCTTTCTTGATATAATCAGTTTACCTGGAGTTTTTATTAAGTTCAGGTATCGCTTAAAGAGGGTCCAAATAGATTTTTCTGACTTCACAGGAATCTTGCTGTTGAATCCTTCTGGTAACTGATGTCTAGATTTACGATTAGCAACCGGTAATTCTGCCTGATTTCGGGAGTTGGAGGTTGAGGAAGATAAATTTTGGTAGTGGTCAGATCCATCTGGGTTGCCCCATAAATCATTATCGGATAACCAAGGATCAAGTTCATCTGATTTAGACCGAGATGGTGTTGAGGTGGATGGTTTTAATGACGGGGAAAGTGGAAGGGAATTATCTCCTGATAGCTGATGGGCTTCTGGGTATAAATCATTGCTGTTTGCTCCTGGTAAACCCTCTCCAGAACCAGAAGGGATGTCGGATTGCTCTGAGGAACCACTCAAAGTAAAGTTAGATGGTTTTCTACCAAAGAAATAGTCAATCGCAGCATAGATTAAGCTTAAGATTTTAAGTCGGTTAGTGTCAGACCCTGCGGTTACCTCCTCTGAGCTATTAGGCTTAATAAATGGTTTTTGTAGGGCTTGAATCAGCTGATTACTACTCTGGCGAAGGGTTAGGGGGATTTGCTTACTCAGTTTAACCACCACTTCCGATCGTTGTACTAATTGGTGTGATTCCAGTTCCAGCAATTTGTTATCCACCAAAGTTAATAGGTCTTGAATTGGGCTAGAAGGTGATAGCTGGAATGGTTTGGGTTTAAGTTGTCGGTGATTAGAGGTGGCTGATTGACCCTTGGAAACAGCTCGTTCGCGTAGCGTGCGCGTAGCACTAATGATCCTCGATTCCCCGAAAAGATTAATTGCGATCGCTACAGGACTAGTTTGCACCCAGGCCATCAATCGCCAGAATAGCCTGATGGGTGGAAAAATAGGGGGGTGATCTAAGGTAGCAAGGGAAGGGGATGCTTTTTTGCCGCCTAAGGAGTGGGCTAAACGCCATTTACGCAGTAAGTCAGCCAGCTCCCAACTGATTCTGGATGTTAGTTGTTGCTGCTGCTGGGGTGTCAATATATCCAGAATTTGGTTTTCCACTGTCACCAGCACTAGACCCCGGTTGTCCAATACACAAGCCACTCCCTGAATCAATATATACCCATTAGTCCAGCCTTGAACTGGGGTTTCATTCCGGGTTGCCCATTGTTCTCGGCTTACACCATTTCCGTTATATAGGCTTACGGGTTCCTGGTTATTTAGGGATGTTAGCCTTTGCTGTTCCAGTAGGATAGGTTGCCCGTTATTGAGGCTTACAGGTTGCCCGTTAGACGGTTTCACGTTGTCTAGAGCAGCGTCAAGGGTAAACTTGCTAAGGTTCAACTCTTGTAGCACTCGCTTAATTGCTGTATCTGCTTCTGGCGGTGTTTCTTGGGGCTGGGTGTGGCTAAATGTCCTTAATTGGGGCAATCCAGCTTTTACCGAAGAGGAGATTTGACGCCCAGCCGATAAACTAGCTTGCACCAGTAGGTAAACCGGATAAAGTAAAATTTGTCCTCCCCATACCCCTGCAACCTTTAAATGGCGTATTGTACGTTGAATTTGGTCAGCAAACCGTTGAGATTGTCGATTGATAAAGTTAAACAATCTACTGCGATAGGGACCTTTGGCAGGGGAAGACATGATGGTTATTGTTTGGGTAAGGGATTAGCTAGCTGATAGATATTTAAGCTGCATATATAGCAATTATTATTTAGTTGAGGTACAGATTCGTTGGTTTTACGAGAGAGCATCGATTATTCTGGAATAGATAAGAGGGAAGAGGTTATTTTTTTTGTACCTCATAGTTATGATAAAGGCTATATATCAGGAAGTGGTTATCGGTTAACAGTTGATGGTTAACGGTTAACTGTCAATAAACCACAAATAACAAATTAATGATAACCTGTTCCTTATTTAAATTTGAATATTATTCCGTTATCAAAAAAAACGTCAAATCCTCTCCCCTACTCTGATAACAAGAGAATTTCAATGAAGACTAGCTGATCAGGTACACAGAACAAGTTTCTCTATTCCCTATTTCCTATTCCCTATTCCCTGCTCCCTGCTCCCTCCCAGAACGAAACTACCTCACCGAATTGAAAACCGCTGTCAACCGAATGGATCAGATTAAGATTATTGATAGGATTAATAATGCGATCGCAAAACTCCGTGCTTTAACTCAAACCAATGTTCAGCAGGGTTGGCGATACTGTAACGGAGATATTCCTTACCCTGTGGCAACTCAACCACAGACCTGGGAGAAGTGGTCAATAGCCCAACCCAATGAAAAAGATTACATTACTTGGTCTGCTGGCAGACAACTGATCTGGTTAAGTCAACGATTCCTAGTGCCCCAGGATTTGCAGCGCTATCCTTTAGCAGGCTTAGGATTACGTTTGGTATTGACCTGGTGGGCAGAATCAGCTGAGATTTTTGTCAACGGCCAGCTGGTACAAGAAGGGGATTTGTTTGATTCCTCCACACGGATGCTGCTAACTTCAACAGTAGTGCCAGAGGAAGAGTTTGCCGTAGCCCTAAGGTTGGTTAGTCCTGGTCATGATATCGGCGGATTAATGCGATCGCAAATCCTCTACGAAGCCACCAATGATATCGATCCAGGCTTTGTAGCTGATGAATTGGCTGTCTTACAAAAGTATAGCGCTAACTTTGAACCCGAAAAATTAGCGACTCTAGCTAACGCTGTGGCTGAGATTAATTGGGATATGGTCTCACAGCCGACAGAATTTATGCGATCGCTTACCCGATTACGCCAACAACTCACTACAATTGAGAATTCAAACTTCAGAATTCACAATAGTCAAAACTCTATCCAAATGCTAGGCCATGCTCACCTTGATCTAGCTTGGTTATGGCCAGTGAGCGAGACCTGGGACCTAGCTGTGCGTACCTTTGAATCAGTATTAACACTACAGCAAGAATTTCCAGATTTCACCTTTTGCCATACCACACCTGCCCTTTATGCTTGGATAGAACAGCATCGGCCTGATTTATTTAAAGCAATTAAACAACAAGTAGCTGCTGGTCGTTGGGAAATTGTGGGAGGGATGTGGGTAGAACCGGAATTAAATTTAATTGATGGTGAATCAATTGTCCGACAAATCCTCTATGCTCAACGTTACGTCCAGAAAACCTTCGGTCAGTTAACCACAGTGGCATGGGTAACCGATAGTTTTGGCTTCTGTTGGCAACTACCGCAATTGCTCAAACAAGGTGGAATTGACTACTTCGTGACCCAGAAGCTGCACTGGAACGATACCACTAAATTTCCCTACGGTGCTTTTTGGTGGCAGTCTCCCGATGGCAGCCAAATCTTCAGCCTGATGTCTCCCCCTAATGTTGCTGGTGTTATGGATACAAATCCCATTACTATGGCAAGCTACGCCATTGATTGGGAAAATCAAACCTCACTCAAAGATGCATTTTGGTTACCTGGTGTGGGAGATCATGGCGGTGGTCCCACCAGGGATATGTTACAAGTAGCAAGACGTTGGCAAAAATCCCCATTCTTCCCAAAGCTGGAATTTACCACCGCCAGTGACTATTTGTTGTTCGCGAAGCGTGGCCTTTTGGCCAAGGTTAGCAGGTTGAAAAGCCAAACCACTAAAGAGATTCCGGTTTGGAATGATGAACTCTATCTAGAATTCCATCGCGGTTGCTATACCACTCACGCTGACCAAAAGCGCTCTCTACGTCGTTGTGAGGGGTTGTTGTACCAAGCAGAACTGTTTGCCGCCCTAAAAACCATTGCGACAGGACAAGCTTATCCTAAGACTGAACTAGAGCAAGCCTGGAAAAAGGTGTTATTTAATCAGTTCCACGACATCTTACCAGGAACATCGATTCCGGAAGTCTTTGTAGACGCTAATCAGGCTTGGCAGGAAGTAGAGGAGGTGACGCACGAGATATTGGAGGAATCATTAAATGCGATCGCATCCAAGATCACCTTACCACCACCACCGAAACCCAATGCTCAAGCCATTATTGTCTTTAATCCTCTCAATTGGCAGCGTTCAGAAGTAATTGCTATTTCTTTAGCTATTTCCTTACCTGTTTCTATACCGGTCGGGTCAATCGAATGGGAAGTGTATGACTGTTTTGGGGAAAAGATAGTCTCTCAAGTTAGCCAAGATCAAGCCCAGCACATCCCAAACCATGACAATAACAATGACAATCTCTCCTATTCTCAAATAGAATTGCTGTTTCTAGCCAGTAATATTCCTTCGGTAGGATATCGTGTTTTTTGGTTGTGCAGCAATACTGAGCACTTGAAGTTAGAGCTACGTCCCAGTAACCGATTCCCGATTCCCGATTCCCGATTCCCGACTCCCGTTCCCCTCCTGGGAGGGGTT